>JAGXSK010000226.1 GCA_018333845.1 Clostridia bacterium
TAATTGTCCTTGGTGGTAAGATTATCAAATACGTTTCCGGCCTTGACTTGATGAGCCTTTTCATTGGCTCCAAAAATCAATTAGGTATAGTCACCAGGGTAATAATTCGCCTGCTGCCTAAACCTGAGGCAAGAAAGATGTTAATATGCGGATTTGATTCCTTATCTGATGCCATTGGTGCTGCCCAGAGTCTTGCAGCCAGGAGGTTAGAACCAGCTCGCAATGAGGTAATTACCCCTGGGCTGGCAGGAAAAATTGGACTGCCAGGGATAAATCCTGGTCAAACAGCAGTCTTAACTGAGCTAGAAGGCTTTGCAAAATCACTTGATCGTCAAAGGGCAGAAGTTGAAGTTGCTTATAAAAAGTTTGGAGTAAAATCCCTTGTAGTTATTGACCAGGAAGATGAGAGTAATCTTATCTGGCAGAAATATTTTGGGGCTGCTGACCTTTACAAGGGGCAAACCTCTTATGATATAAATGTGCTTCCCTCCAAGCTGGAAAGCCTGGCCCAATTCCTGGAAAATAAAACTAAAGAGTTAGGCCTGGAGCTTGAGTTAATAATTCACAGCGGACTGGTTAATATTGACCTGTTTGTGGAGGGTGATACCAACAAGCTGGAAGCTTTTGACCAGGACCTGCTTAAAACTGTTCGTATGCTGGGCGGTAAAATAGCCCATGAAAAAATTGGAATTGGTTCACATATCAAAACAATAGATAAATTGGAACATGGTCTGCGTGAGCTTTTTGCCCCTAAACAACTATTGTTGAGTAAGGAAGGTGGTTTAGTATGATTTCATCAGCTCTCATGGAAGAACTAAAAAGTATTGTAGGGTCAAAAAACGTCTTGTCAAAAAAGGATGAATGTTTTGACTACGGTTATGATGCCACCTTAACAGAGTATTCTGCTGATGCAGTAGTCTTTCCAACTAGCACTGAAGAAGTTGCACAGGTTATAAAGCTGGCAAACAAGCACTTACTTCCTGTAATATCAAGGGGAGCAGGAACAAACCTTAGCGGTGGCACTGTACCTCATAAGGGAGGTATTGTATTAAATTTAACAAGGATGAATAGGGTGTTGGAAATAGATACCCAAAACAACCTGGCTGTAGTTGAACCAGGCCTTGTTAATGCTGATTTTCAAGAGATTCTTGCCCCTTATGGATATTACTATTCACCGGATCCAGCCAGTATGAAGGTATGTACAATAGGAGGCAATGTTGCAGAAAATGCAGGTGGTCCAAGGTGCCTAAAATATGGTGTTACCAGAGAATACATTAGAGGACTGGAAGTGGTTCTGCCTTCAGGTGAAGTGATTGTTACAGGAAGTAAAAATAAATTTACTAATGACGGATATGACTTAACCAAGCTGATGATAGCTTCTGAAGGCATTTTAGGAGTGTTCACCAAAATAATTGTGAGCATTACACCAATATGGGAAGCTAAAAAAACCATGCTGTGTTCCTTTGATAGAATAGAGGATGCCAGCAATACTGTTGCTGATATTGTTGGTGCGGGTATTGTTCCAACTACCCTGGAAATGATGGACAATTTGTTAATTAACTGTGCTGAGGACCACACAAAGGTAGGTTTGCCAAGGGATGCCGCAGCCATATTGTTAATAGAAGTGGATGGTTATAAAGAAGACCTGCCTGGGCAGGTGGAAACAATACACGGGGTGTGCAAAAAAAATAATGTTCGAGAATTTAAAGTGGCGCAGTCAGCTGCAGAGGTTGATCAGCTGTGGCTTGCAAGAAGAACTGTAATTGGGGCAGTTGCACGCAAGAGGCCATCCTACTCACTGCAGGATGTTACAGTCCCAAGAAATAAAATGCCGGCTATCGTAAATAAAATAGTGGAGATCTCCCAAAGATATGACTTGCCCATAGGAGTTCTGGCCCATGCAGGTGACGGAAACCTGCACCCCCTTGTGCTCTTTGATGAAAGAGACAAGATAGAGGTAGAAAAGGTTCACCATGCTGAGGGGGAAATATGCAAGGCCGCTCTAGAACTTGGCGGTACTTTAAGTGGGGAACATGGCATAGGTACTCTAAAGCTGCCGTATCTTGAATGGGAGTTTTCCAAAGAGGCAATTGAGCTGATGAAGGGGATTAAAAGGCTGTTTGATCCAAACAACATTTTAAATCCTGGAAAAGTTTTGGGGGTGTAAAACTGTGAGCATATTAAACACCGAAGAAATCTATGAGAAATTAAACAGCTGCAATAAGTGTGGATTTTGTCAGGCAACCTGCCGTGTATATAAGGAGACATTAAGCGAGTTTAACTGTGCCAGGGGCAGACTTAAGCTAATAAAGGCAGTTGCGGACAGTATCCTGGAAAGAAATAAATTCTATGAAGATGCAGTTAACAGCTGTACTCTCTGTCTTGAATGTACCAAAACATGTCCAAGTGGTGTGCCAACAGCCCAGCTAATATTAGCCGCCAGACAAGATCTGGCTGAAACAAGGGGCTTGAGCTTTTCCAAAAAAATAGCTTTAAAACGCATTCTGGCCAATAATTCTTTAAGGAAAATTTCATTTAAGTCGGCAAAGATGGTGAAAGGCTTAAAGAGGCTCCATGGTTTTAGGGGTATTGATGTGGCAGGCCTGCCTGTGTCTGAGGTGGCATTTTTGGATACTGTAGATAAACTCCCAAGGCTTAAAAACCCTAAATCCAGGGCAGCTTTCTTTGTAGGGTGTATGTTTAATCACTCTCTTGTTGATACGGCACATAATCTGGTAAAGGTTCTCCATGCCAATAATGTGGAAGTAATTATACCCGGGGAGCAGCTGTGCTGCGGAACACCACAGCTTGTCTATGGCGAGGTGAAAACCTTTAATACCCTGGCAAAGCATAATATAGATTTGTTTAACAAGTTAAATGTTGATGCCGTTGTTACAGGCTGTGCGTCCTGTGGCGGCATGCTGAAAACCTATAAAGACAATCTTGATAAAAACAATAAGGAAGAAGCAAACAATCTGGCATCTAAGGTCAAGGATATTAATGAATATTTAGTTGATGTATTAAAAATAGATTTGTCAGGCCTCCAGGGTTTATATGGAAAGGTTACCTATCATGACCCATGCTATCTTATACGTGCCCAGGGTATTACGGCTCAACCAAGGAAATTATTAAAAGAACTGCCTGGAATAGAATATATAGAAATGCAGGGTGCCAATAACTGCTGCGGTGCTGGGGGCATGTTCCAGGGCTTTTATCCGGAAATAGCAGTTCCAATTACCCAGAAAAAGATTGACAGCATTGTAAAAACTGGAGCAGATACAGTTATTACATCATGTCCGGCCTGCAAAAACAGAATTCAAGGCAGCCTAAATCTTGGGGGACACAAATATAAAGTTCTGCACATTGTAGACCTCCTTGCAAGGGCTTATGAAAATGAACAATATATGGCGGCAGTGCGGTAGGGTATTAATATAAGTGAGGTAATTCAGAGGGGAACATTTAATATGCAGCATAATAGTAGTATAAGGTGTAATAAAAAATATCAAATCAATACAGATGTTAGGGTCATGAATATAACTTGATAATCTTATAAGGTTAATATGCAAAGAAGATAATTCACAGAAATTTCATCGCCCATATGTGAAATAAAAAGGTATAATAATAATTAACATTTAAAAGGAGGTAATCAAGATGCCAGGGGTAATGATTGTTGATGATCATGAGTTGGTGCAGCTAGGCCTAAAAGGTTTGTTGGCTAATCATGACAATCTAACATTTATTGCTGAAGCAGGCACCTTAAAGGATGCAGCTGCAAAAGCAGCACAGGTTAAACCTGATGTGATTTTCATGGATATAAGGCTGCCCAAAATATTTTCCTTAGACTGGATGTGATCAAATGACAAATAACCCAAATAAAAATAATAATTCACCTCAAATTGAAGAAAGCCATTCTGAAGAAAGCCATTCAGAAAAAAATATTTCTAATGAAATATGGCAGTTTTTTAGTTCTATGAAGGTCGGGCTAATATTATTGTTGATTCTTACCGCTGTGTCAATATATGCAGCTACATTCTTGGAGCATCAGCCTGCCATGGAAAAGGTATATAGTTCGTGGTGGTTTATTGGATTGCTGGGTATAACAGGACTTAACCTGCTGGTGTGCAGTATTAATAGATTTCCCAAACTCTGGAAGCAGGTGTCCAACATTAAATCAAATGTAGATTTAACATATTTAAAGTCCTTGAACAAACAAACAATTCTGCCTTATAAAGCAGCACCTGAAAAAGCAGGCCATTTAGAAAACTCATTAAAGAAAAAAGGATACAGAACCAGGGCTGAAGTTAAAGATGGCGGTTTTTTAATTAGTGCAGACAAGGGACGTTTTGGATACCTTGGATCTTTGGTTACACATGTAAGCTTAATATTAATTCTCCTTGCAGGCCTGGCTGGTATATTAGGAGGATTTTCAGATTTTCAAAGCGGTTTTCCAGGTGAAATAATTCATTTACATGACCAGGGCTTTGACGTTCGCATAGATGACTTTGAAATAAAATACAGGGACGATGCCCATAGAACCATAGAACAGTACTACAGCACATTAACAGTTATAGATATAGAAAATGACAGTGAGATCAAGCAGGAAACAATTTATGTTAATAGACCCTTGAGATACAAGGGAGTTAACTTTTATCAGTCAACTTATGGCTGGGGAGTAGATGTTGAATTCCATAACCCTGCTACAGATGAAAGAAAAACAATGTTATTAGTACCAGGTCAATCAGGTTTTTATGAGGATCTTGGAATTCATATTTCCATTCTTCGCTTTTTCCCGGACTTTACCATGACCAGGGATGGCACTCCCATAACAAGAACCCAATATCCCGCTAACCCAATGGTAGCCTTTCAAATATTTAATAGGGATGGACAGCTGATTGGACAGCAGTATTATATTGAACCCTTCAACCAGGTAATGGGGCTGTTTCATGGGCATACAATGGAGTTTACCGATTACAAGAACTATACCGGCTTTCAGATTATAAAACAGCCTGGCAAACCACTAGCTTTAGCTGCTTCTATTCTTTTAACCTTGGGATTAATAATGAGTTTCTACATGTATCCCAGAAGAGTCTGGTTGTATTCTGGTCAGGATACCAAAGGTCAAATTATTTTTGCAGGTACAAGTCGTAGAAATAAAGTGGGTTTTGAGCTTGAATTTGAAAAGCTGTACAAGGAATTATCTAAGATAGGAGAGGACAAATAATGGAACTTGTAATTTTCTGGGAAGAAATGTTTTTTAATGCTACATTTATTCTTTATGTAGCAGCAACTATTGCTTATTTTTTCTACGTTGTAAATAATCGAACAAATGCCGGCAAGGTGGCAAAGTACCTGGCTGTAACTGGTATTACTGCCCACACCATAGCCCTTGTTTTAAGAACCATCGAGGCAGGCAGGGCACCTTTGAGCAATCAGTTTGAATTTGCTAATGTCTTTGCATGGGGCATTGTGCTGTGTTATTTGTTCATTGAGTTTCGTTACAAATCAAAATTCCAGGTCTTTGGTGCCTTTGTAATGCCCTTTGCCCTGCTGATAATAGGTTATGCATCAACCTTGCCCAAGGACATCAGGCCCCTTATGCCAGCATTACAAAGCTGGTGGCTTAAGCTCCACGTAGGAACTGCAATATTCTCCTATGGTGCTTTTGCAGTAGCTTGCGGCCTTGCACTGATGTATCTATACCGGTCATATAGCGAGGAAAAGGGAAAGCTGGGAATTGTAGTCCAGAAGTTTCCCGATCTGACTATTCTTGATGATTTCATATATAAAACAATTGCCTTTGGTTTCTTATTCCTTACCCTATGTATTTTAACAGGTGCTATCTGGGCAGAACAGGCCTGGGGCAGATATTGGGGGTGGGATCCAAAAGAAACCTGGTCTCTAGTAACATGGCTTGTTTATGCAATATATTTGCATGCTAGATTTACACGGGGTTGGGGTGGCAGAAAAGCCGCCTGGTTTGCAGTTTTTGGTTTTGCCTGCGTCCTATTCACCTACATTGGAGTAAACGTTTTTCTGCCAGGTCTGCACAGCTACAGGTAATTTTATAAGTTCCACAATACTCACAGAACATATGTTTTGATTTTGGCCTATTTTAATGTTAAAATAATGCTAGGCCAATAAATTGGCAAGTTTCACTCTAAGGGGTAATGGAGAAATGAACCTTGAAAGAAAGGTTGAAATCTTGTCAGAAAGTGCAAAATACGATGTGTCCTGTTCCTCCAGCGGCAGCAAAAGAAAAAATACCAAGGGAGGCATAGGAAATGGTGCCTATTCAGGAATTTGCCACAGCTGGTCAGAAGACGGAAGGTGTATCTCCCTGTTAAAGATACTGTATACCAACTATTGCATTTATGACTGTGTTTACTGTGTCAACAGACACTCTAATGATATTCCAAGGGCAGCTTTTACTCCTGAAGAACTTGCTGAGCTTACCATAAACTTTTACAGACGCAACTATATTGAAGGTTTATTTCTAAGCTCAGGCATCATTAAGAATCCTGACTATACAATGGAGCAGCTTATAAAAGCTATGAGGCTATTAAGAGAGA
>JAGXSK010000227.1 GCA_018333845.1 Clostridia bacterium
CAAAAGACCGTGCCCATGGTATGGTGAGAGATATCCTGGCAGTTCACAAGCCTGCTCCTGTTTCTCCTGGGTTAAGGGCTAGGATTCGTGAGGAGTTTCCTGAGATAAAGGGGGAGGAAGTTTAAAATACAAACATACCTCCAGTATATTGAAAAAGCAGAGCATGTTAATAGTATGCTCTGCTTTTCTTTTGGCTGCCGCTGCTTTTGGTTGTTTTGTGCCTTATTGGAATTGGGGGGTTTTTCCGTATTATATGTAATGGGTGTAAGTGTTAATCTTGTAATAGTCTGGGTTTTAACTGCCTATTTGCTTACGAGGTTTGTATTCAAGCCAAATGAAAGGATAGAGTAATTTAAATGGAAACTCCTACAGGTTTAAACTATACTGCCACAAACATGCATACTCCTTTTAATACAAGAAAAGCTATATCTGAATATGTTTAATATCTGGCAATATAGCTTCTCTTAAGCATTCCATAAGGTTTTTGGAGTTATTAGTTTTTAACCTTTCCATTATTACTTTCGTATAATGTATAAATCCATTATGTGAAGGTGATAGAATGGTTAAAATACTTATCAACTTAGCGGAGAGAAGATTGTATTTTTATAAAAATGAGCAAAAAATAAACTCATACCCTGTAGCCATAGGTAAGCCTAACACTCCAACTCCTCCAGGAACTTACACAGTAGTCAATAAAATTGTAAATCCCCATTTATCAGTCTTAGGAACCCGCTGGATGGGCCTTTCAAAGCCAGGCTATGGAATACATGGCACCAACAACCCTGCATCCATAGGAACCATGGCTTCTCTTGGTTGTATTAGAATGTATAACCGTGATGTGGAGGAAATCTTTCCCGAGGTGCCTATTGGAACTAGCGTGGAGATTATCTCTGGTGGTGGCAGCTATAATCCCAAACCACAGACTCCATCCCAGAAAACCTCTGGTCAACGGTATATAGTACAAAGAGGAGATACCCTATGGAGGCTCTCCCAAAGGTTCGGTGTTTCACTTGATGCTTTAATTAAAGCAAATAACCTGAGCAATCCAAATGTTCTCCACGTCGGGCAGGAGTTGATAATTCCTGGTTAAGACTGCGATACAGCAGGGCAAAAATTTAGATAACGCTAGTTATTAATAATTCAAGCAGCACTTTAACTCTAGGTGCTGCTTGAATTATTAAATGCATTATATGGATTAGAGGAAGTTTGCGTATTCCAGGGGCGACAGGCCTTAAACTCCCAAACTGGGAGTTTTTTCAGTACTATCAGAAGTATTACGCTATAGCAAGCCTGGCAGGCTAACCCAGGGTAAAAGTTATCCATCAACTCATTTTAAAAATAGGGACAACATGAAGCCACCCTTTAGCTTTTCCATACATTGCATATTTATCATAAAGATTAAGTTCTATCTCCAGAAATTCTAAGAATATCTTGCGCAAGGGATCATTCCTTATGGTTTCTACAACAGCCCGGATATGCAAACGCATGGCTGACTGCATCCCTGTAAAGATTGTTCTGTAGGCAAATAAATCACTCATCACTTCAGGATCTATTATTATGGGCATGGATGCTGGAGGCCTTTCTGGTAAGGGTACCTCATATTTTGCCGATTCCTTTTCCAGAATTTTAATTTGACTATCCAAGACGGAAGAGCCCCTATCCAGCATAACTTTAAAATCCAGATCATGAACAAACTCTTTATATATATTGGTTAGTTCCAGCTGGTCGTAACGATAGCTTAGATGCTCCCAGAGGTGGTATGCTTCACTAACAGAAACCATTTCTGTTGGCGTAGATCTGCCAGTTTTAAAAGCAGGTTCAACTTCAGTCCAGGCCTTTAGTTTTCCAAATTTATACAGTTGTTCGTAATTCTTTAAATGATCCATTAGAAAGGAATTCAAGTGACTGCGCAGTCTGTCATTTGTTGTTGAGCTTATTACTGCATCGGCCAAAACTGTCAATTCAGAAATCAAATCATTATATAACTTTTTGTGGATATATTTGTCTGTTACAGTATCTAGCTGGGTGGAATTCTTTATTTCTAATGGTGGCCTTGTCGGCACCTTAAGTTTATAGTTTTTTGCCAGGCCTTCTATTGTTGTAACTTGATTATGAAAATCTGCCAGATGCTTATCAACCAGCAAGGTAAAATCTTTATCGTGAATAAAGTTTCTAAAAAATTGATACGTTTCAATACTAATATATCTTGACCGTAACGTATTCCAGATATTGAAAGCTTCTATGGTGCTTAGATTTTCTGTTTTATCTTTATTGCTTTTGAATAGGGATACATTGACCATATATCCATGCCTCCTCCACAATAGTATTTAAATGTAGTATTGCCCTGGAGAGGAAAACTTATTTTTAAATTAGATTGATTTTATGGTCTTCATAGAACCATGGTGTATTCTGTGACCATATATTAAAAAAATCAACAGAATGACTGTTGGCAAAACCAAGCAAATTAATAATTGGGTTTATTTACTGCAGATCAATTAACAATCTTTCGTTACTTAGGGTTACATCAAAAGACACTTCAACAGGCAGATAGGGAAAATACTCATCCCAGTTGATTTGCTTCCAGTAATCTGGATAATAAGCCCTAACATAAAGACCTATGCCAATAATGTCACTTTGAAACTCCCCTTGTATTTTATTAATTAAATTGTTAGTTCTATTTTCAAAAACCTTAGCTAGATATTCCTCAAGAACCTGTTCTTTTCCCAGATGTACTCTGTCTGGGTTTTTTTCAATAATCTCTACTATAAGCTTAATATTTATTTTTGCAGTGAGGTGGCCTGAATCATTAGTCTCAACCCTTGTTTTTGTTTTTATTTGAATAGGAGATACCACTAATATCTCATCTGGGTGGAGATTGCAAGGGCTTTCTATAGATTTGCCCAGGAGGCCCTTAACCCTTAGGAAATCACTTAACTCTTCATTATTTAAAGTGCCTACCATCCTGCCCTTTTTAAATGCAGACAGCCCTGCAATGGACAAACGATCCTCTTGGAGTTTAACACTTACTAAGACTGGTTCAATACCCTGATTTCTATAGGGAATAGTAAAATCATGCATATAAGTATCAACTAACCACTCCTTGCGAATCTCATTATCTATCATTCTATATAGATAAGTAACGGGAAGTAGTGCCTCCGCCGGTGCAACCGCTATAATGTCTTCCGGTTTATCAGGAGTTATTATCATGTATACCAGGGGGCGAAACTGTCCAGACCTTCTAAATCCATCTAGAACTTCATTTAAATCTCTTTTTAAAGCAACTTCTTCTGAAATTACCAGGGTCCTTACATATCCTAAGAATACTTCCCTGGCCAGCATGCTATGGAGCTGCTCAAGGGCTGTGATTAGATTTTTTGCTTTTGTTGTAATTACTATGGGTTGTTTTTTTTCTGGTACAGCCTGGGGTCCTCCAGCCAGGCCTAAAACATCTGGAACTGCAATGGAAATAATTAATTCCCCATCCTCTGCCATATCTATTCCGATAGACAGCACAGGGACTCTTTCTTCCACCTCCAGTCTATCCCAACACCCTGTCAGCAGCACCAGGGAAAGGAGAATCAAGACAAAAATTCTAGCTCTTGCCATTTGACCGCCACCCTTTCACCAGAGAAACAAGATAAAGCAGCAAGGGGATAATTGTAGCTCCTATGATTCCCATGTACCCCAACCAATCTGAGAGCTGAAAGGCTTCCATTAAAGTATTGGGTATGAGCGCTACCCATATCATGAATATTCCTGTGGGAAATACTAATATGTTTTTATTTGTATTAAACAACTGGGAAGCAGCGTCAACACCCAGGGCATAAAAAACAGCAGCAGTAGTAAATATGGCCATAATCCAAATGGTAATAAAAGGTCCATCTACTCTTTGAAGAATATCTACAGGTATGGTAACAATTCGTATAGCTTCCAGGGTTGGCCACTGCAGTTCTTTAATGGCGTTTCCAAAAATACCTATCCCAGCCAAAATAACAACAAAGTACACCAGAAAAATAAAGAACAAGGATAAACCAAAAGCCTTATATCCCTCTGCTGGAGTCTGCATATAGACCAGAAGAAATACTATTAATTCAAAGCCTGTAAAGGAAAAACCAGTAGCTAAGGCAGCCATGCCCAACTCTTGAATACCATGCCTCATAAATGGCAGCAAAAATAAAAATTGAAAATGATAATACATGGATATGGAAAGAAAGCCAATTGGAATTATGATTATTAAAGGCGCGAGAAAAAGTGTAATCCTTCCTAATACTTGCATACCCTGAAGGGTCAAATAACCTGCAGCTAGAACCATGGTTCCAATGACTACAACTTTAGGAGTGGTAACTAATAGGGATTCAGATACTATTTCAGAAAAGAGACGAATGGTCATGGTGGGCAAAAGTATTAAATATGCTGTGTAGTACAACTTGATAATAAAGCCGACATATTTACCCATGAGCAGGTCTATTATGGTAAAAATGGACGTATTAGGGTATAACAGCCCAACTTTAATAAAAATCATACCCGAAAAAAAAAGTATGATTGAAGCCATGATAATAGCAAAAATACTGTCTTGTCCAGCTTCAACATATGTAGCCCTGCTTAAAGTTATTAGACCTACACCTAATGCAGCATTTACGCCAATGGAAGATGCCTGCAGCCAACTAATTGGACTTGTTTTTTCTACCATTTTCGCCTCCTTTTAGCCTGCCTTATTTTATCAAGGGGACGCAAATATCTTGGCCTTGTATTTATGTTTTTCATGGGCAGCCTTATTAATGTATCCTTTACATCCTTAACCCTAAAGGGTCCATAAGGGGCAAAATATGGTATGCCAAAGGATTTTAAAGAGGTTAGATGAATTAATATAAATATCAAACCTATAACTAGCCCAAAAAGGCCTAATATAGCTGTAATAAATGTTAAAAGGAACCTCAATAACCGCAGGCTGGCCCCTGCACTATAATTTGGAATGGCAATATTCCCAATGGTGGTAAGGGCTATGACTATTATTAGCGAGGGGCTTACCAGGTTGGCGGAAACAGCAGCCTCCCCTAGAACCAGTGCCCCAACAATGCTTAATGTGGGACCTATTTGCCCAGGCAGTCTTATACTAGCCTCACGTATGATTTCCACTGTAAACTCCATGGCTATTATTTCAACAATAGGCGGGAAGGGTACGTTAGCTCTACCACCAGATATTGTCAGAATCAACTCTGTAGGCAGCATTTCTGGATGATAACTTGAAAAGGCTATATAAAATGCAGGGGTAACAAGACCTATAATACTAGCCAGGAAACGAAAAAACCTTAAGAAGGAGCCATAAAGGACCCGTTCATAATAATCCTCTGAAGAGATAAAGAATTCATTAAATACTGCCGGTGCTATAAGAACCAGGGGAGTGCCATCAGTAAATATGGCTACTCTCCCTTCTAATAAACTTGCAGCAACCTTGTCTGGCCTTTCTGTATAAAGGATCTGGGGAAAAGGTGAAAAGGTGTTTTCCTCAATTAATTGTTCAATATAGCCTGATTCAAGTACTACATCTATTTCAATGGTATCCAGGCGTTTTTTTATTTCATGGAGTAAATCAGGTAAAACTATATCATCTATATACATAATACTAATAGATGTGTTTGACCTTTGACCTAAGATTGTATTTTCTACCTTCAAGTTATTATTCTTTATTCTTTTTCTCACTAAACTAATATTTGTTTTAATGCTCTCTGTAAAGGAATCCCTGGCCCCTCTGACTACAGTCTCTATTGCTGGGTCAGTTACTGCCCGTTCTGGAATTTTAGCGGTATCAATAGCAAGAATATCTTCTTCATCATGGGTGAACAAAAGGGTATTGCCAGAGAACAGTTTGCCTATAGCATCATCTGCACATTTGGTTAAAGAAATATCTCCCACTGGAAGAATACTGTCTTTTATAGATTTAATGGTTAGCGACTTTTCAGCGGATCTAGCCTTCAGAAGGGGGCGGATAATCCTGTGCTCAATCATCTCAATATCACACAGTCCCTCTATATATAACAAATGGTAAGAGGATTTTAAGATAACTAGTTCCCGTAGGATTAAATCATCACATTTATCAGCCTTGCTTAATATATACTGAAGCAGATGCTCTTTTTTCTTTTTAGTCATGCTTAATTAATCCAACTCTCAGCCAGCTTAATATTACTCTTAGTTTTGTTATATTTGAGGTTATTATTCATGTGTTTTTTACACGAATAATACTTGGGCTTAAGTTAAACAATAAAGGATAATATTAACTATTTGGCCAAAGTCTTTAAACTTAAGTTTAAAGGGGGTTTCCCATTGTTTGGTATATTCAACATATTCAAGAAAAAAATCTAGTCAGAATATGAAAAAGGCTAATCTGCAAAGGGAAAACACAATAATATGCTGACATTATTTACATTGGGTACTTATAATGTGACCAGGGAAAGCTAATATTACTATGAGCCAAAATAATATCCACACTACTCAAATCTCGGTTTTTAAAATTGCAGCTGCATACATTGGAACCATTGTGGGAGCAGGTTTTGCCTCTGGCCAGGAGATTCTACAGTTTTTTGGTTTCTTTGGTATATTTGGCTTGTTTGGAGTTTTATTTACAACCCTTTTGTTCAGCATTTTTGGCTATGTTATTATGAAGGTTGCCAGGGATATCAAAGCTAAATCTCACCTGCCAGTAATCAAGAAAGTCAGCGGTGCTAAAATTGGTTATTTAATAGACCTGGTTATAACCGCATTTCTTTATGGTGCATTAATTACAATGGCTGCAGGCATGGGTGCTATCTTTGCACAAGAATTTGGACTTGCTAACACCCTGGGCAGCTCTGCTCTATTACTTGTAACCCTTATTACTGTACTCTTTGGAATAAATGGAGTACTTTCAACATTGAGCATTCTCGTACCCATGCTAATGTTAGCAGTACTCACCATTAGCATTTCCAGTTTATATACTAACTGGGACAACTTTCTTGCCAATTTGGCCTGGTCATTACCAGCAGAAGCTCCCGTTCCATCATGGTTCTTATCAGCCATTGTTTATACATCCTACAATCTTGTAGTAGCGGTGGCAGTTTTAGCTCCCCTGGGTGTGCTGGCAGATGAAAGAAAGCTGAAAGCCGGATCAGTATTATCAGGCCTTGGACTAGGTCTTGGAGCTGGAATCATTACCATGGCTATCCTTGCCAATGTTCCCCAGGTGTTAAACGTGGAGGTGCCTATGCTGTTAATTGCAGGCCAGGTATCACCAGTTTTTAGAATAATATATCTGCTGGCATTGCTGTTAGGTGTCTATACTACTGCCGTTGCATGTCTATATGGCTTTGGAGCAAGAATTGCCAACCCAGAGGAAAAGGGGTACAGGATTATTGTAATAGGTGCCAGTATATTAGCTTTTTTCTTGTCAGGACTTGGTTTTTCCTCTTTAGTAGGAATATTGTTTCCTGCTGTGGGATATGCCGGGCTATTGCTTTTGGGTTCCTTGACCTATGTTCTGATTAAAGATTTTAAGGTGGATATAAATGCAAGATTTTATTTATGGCGTCTGCCTGGAGCAGGCTACAAGAAGCTATTCCTGGGAAATGAAAGACCAGCGGAAAAAACCCCAGACGAAAAAGATGAAAGTTTAGATGCATCTGGTAGAAAGAACAGATGATCAACAGATAATCAAAGAAAGCCCGGGAAAAACATAAGAAGGTAAAAGTAAATTCTCTTACCCTCTTTTAGTAACAATTTCTTTAAATTAACCTTCTTATTTTTAAAAATATCTTTTTAACAAACCGGCAAATGCTTGACCATGACGGGCTTCGTCCTTGCACATTTCGTGGACAGTGTCATGTATGGCATCATAACCTAGCTGCTTGGCCTTAACTGCAAGGTCCTTTTTGCCTTGACATGCCCCATGCTCTGCCTGCACTCTCATCCAGAGATTTGTCCTGGTATCGGCAGCAACTACCTCTCCCAGGAGTTCAGCAAACTTTGCCGCATGCTCTGCTTCTTCAAAGGCAATTCTTTTATAGGCTTCAGCAACTTCAGGGAAACCCTCCCTGTCAGCCTGACGGCTCATCGCCAGATACATTCCCACCTCTGTACATTCCCCCATGAAATTATCCTTTAACCCCTGAATTACTTCTGGATCTAACTCCTTTGCAACTCCAACCCTGTGCTCATCAGCATAAACCATATCTCCATCATCTTTTCTTTCTGCAAGCTTTGCAGCTGTGGCTCCACACTGGGCACACTTTTCTGGCATATCCTCTCCAGTATGAACAAATCCACAAATTGTACAAACATATTGTCTCATTTTAACAATTCCCCCTTATTTATTAGTTTTTATGTTTTATAAGGCACTTGCTGCATGTACCTTTAAAATAAACATGGCTTTCATTGATTCTAAACTCATCTAACCCCTTAAGCTTCATTTTGGTCATATCCAGCCAAACATCATATACCCTGCCGCACTCCAGGCATTTAAAATGTCCATGAATTGAAATATCGGCATCATACCTGGTCTCATTTTCTTCAATAGTAATAAGCTGGATTATCTTATTATCTAAAAATAGCTTCAGTGTATTGTATACAGTGGTCTTTGACAAGGTGGGTATTTCATCAACTAGAGCCTGATATATTTCATCTACAGTTGGGTGACTCTTGTATTTTATTAAATAGTTGTATATTTTCATCCTCTGGTATGATGGTTTAATATTGTGTTGTTTTAAAAATTCCTCTATCTTAAATTCACTAACTCCCATTTCCCCCACCACCTTTGCATTTTAACCAGTTTCAATAATGTGTTTATTCCTTATTTGTAATTATTACATTTTTATTTTAATTGCATAATTTATTTTTGTCAATAGTTAAAATAAAAAATTCCCACGGTTTCCCCTGAAAATTTTGCTAGCATCCATTTACTACATCCATTTCCTTTAATATCCTTGACAATGTAGATAAATAGGATCTTTGTATATAATTTATATACATTTCTCTTGATAGTTACTTTTATTGTTGATAAAGTATACTAGAACAATTTCATTACGGGAGGGAGACATATTGGTAAATATAATTGGTATTAGTGCAGGCCGAAAAAACAAGGTGACAGAATCTGCTGTAAAGGCTATCCTGGAAGGAACTAATAAACCTTATGAGTTAATATCTTTGTCAGGCAAGTTAATTCGTCCTTGTGAAGCATGTAATGGATGTATAAAAACCAATAGGTGTGTTTTAAAAGATGACTTTCAACCAATTGCCGAAAAGCTGTACAATGTAGATGGGCTAGTTTTTGGGGCTCCAACATACTGGAATCACATGAACTCCAAGGCCCAGGCATTTTGGGAAAGACTCTGTTTTTCTGGAAGGCACAACAATGTGTTCCCCCTTGCAGGGAAAACCGGAGTTATAGTATCTGTACATGGTACAAATGAGGAACAGCGTTACACCCTAGATGGGCTAAAAATATACTTTGATGATGCAAGAATAAGCGTTGCGGGAGAACTGCTGGTACAGGGAGAATACGCTTGTTATACATGTGGGTATGGAAATTACTGTGCAGTTGGAGGCTTTATAGAGCTTTTCCCATTAGGCACTCCAATCACAAAGGACATTACTCCCTCCTTGACTAATCAAAGCCCAGGCATTTGTAATCTGCCAAAACATAAAAGAGATTTAAGTGAATCAGCCAGGCATCTAGGATCTGTATTTAGCAAGGTTATTGATATTACCATAAAACAGCGGGGCAATTTTTGCAATTAATTAGGTTTTAACAAAAGAAGCTATGAGAAAATCATCCTGCTTCCCCGCTGCTGCATTCAGATCAACTTTTTAGCTTATTTAGCTAAAGGATTTTTAAGGATTGCAAATTTAAAATTTCTTGCTTTCCTGCATATATATACTGTGGCATTATTGAATGCCCCTTTTAAGAATTACTGAACTTGTTAACCTCCAACTGCAGTGTTCCGGCTAGGGTTGACAGTTGATTGCTAACTTCGGCTATATGCACTATAGCAGCGTTTAGCTCTTCTATTGATGCTGAAACCTCTTCAGTAGAAGCTGCGTTTTCCTGGGATATTGCAGATAAGTTTTCAAACACGCTGGTTAATTCTTCCTGTCTAAGCTGAATTGTTTTTTCTGATAGGTTTAACTTTTCAATTACCTCTTTGGTTCGGTTAATGGCCTTGGCAATGTAATCAAATGCTTCTCCTGTAGAATTAACGCTCTCCTTTTGTTTTAGATCAAGCTGGAAGGTAATCTCCATAACAGAAACTGTGTTTTGCGAATTTCTCTGGAGCTCTTTGACCATATTATCGATTTCCCCGGTTGATCTACTTGCCTGCTCAGCAAGCTTTCTAATCTCATCAGCTACTACAGCAAAACCCCTTCCTGCCTCTCCAGCTCTAGCAGCCTCTATTGCTGCATTTAGTGCCAATAGATTGGTTTGATCTGCTATACCCTTTATTGCTTGGCTGGCACTGCTTATATTTTCTGTGCTTAAATTTGTATTAGTTATATTCTCTTTCACTTTAGATGCATATTCTTCTCTTTCTTTAGTTATTTTAATAAGCTGCTCTATAATAGACACTCCCTGACTTTGCATTCTATCAACTTCTATAGCAGCCTCGTTTAAATCAGAAATGTGGCTATGATTTGTCGATAAAATCTCACTTAATTCTCTGAGTCCAGACACACCGCTTTCTGTGTGTTTAGACTGCTCACTTGCACTTTGTGCTAACTCCGTGGTTGTTTTCGCAATTTCCTCAGAAGTAACTACTGTTTCTTTAGTCATTTCAATAGTATTCTTTGTAGCCTCTATTAAGGTCTGCAAGACCTCCTTAAGGTGATTTATTATTTCTTTTTGGTTGTTTGTCATTGCTTCAACTGAAGCAGAAAATAGTCTAGCTTCACTGCCAAAATTGCTTATCTTTGCTTTTAGAGCTTGCTGATCCATTTGGTGATATTTGCTTCTATGTAAAATAATATCTTTTTGTAGTTCCTTTATATTATGAAGTCTTATATCTATCCCAATAACTCCAAGTACTTTGCCTCCATTTTTGATAGGATATCCAAAAGTAGTCATTAAGACTGAAGTGCCCTCGATTTCAAAATCAAAAGGGTCCATTATTGCGGGCTTTCCTTTACTTTTGGGAATATTATACCATGGTTCTGCATCTACATTACCCAAAAACATGATTTTCATCTCAGACTTTTCTCGATAATAATAGGCACAGAATCTACCAGTATTATCATAAAATTCTTTTCCGGAGTACTCTTTATCTTTACCGTCAAAGGCATTGGGCTCCCAAACAGCCCAAACTCCTATGAAGCCAGGGTTATCCTCAAGTTCCTTTTTAAGAAGTTCTAATACCTTACTTCGACGTGGGTTGGTTTCATTCCGGAGGCTAATTACCTTTTCTGCTAGCTTTTCCGAAACATCATAAGCCTGTCTAAGCAGTAAATAATCTCCCATTGTTTCCTTCTTTATATACTCAAAAGCCAGCATCAATATCTCTTTATTTGAAAATGTATTAAACATAAAATAACCCCCTTAATTTAATCTATACATCTAATTTCCATACAACCATGGGCTAAAACTTTCTTCCATTAATTCGATAATATTTGTAATTTTCCTTTAAAAACTTTCCCGCATAGCATTATGATTAAAAACAGAAAAGAGGATAACAAGTATCCTAGAAGGGGAAAAACATGGGCACCACAAGTACTGCTATGATTCCTATGATAATCTGCAGTGGAACGCCAACCTTCATAAAGTCTGCAAAGGTATATTTACCAGCTGCCATAACCATGGCATTAGGTGGGGTGGCTACAGGTGTAGCAAAAGCCATGCTGGCTGAGTATGCCACTGCCATGACCATTGGTACTGGACTTACTCCCATTTCCTGAGCACTTAGAATTGCCACTGGAAACAGCAGAACTGCTGTGGCCGTGTTGCTTATGAATTGACTAAAAATAGAGGTAATGGCATAAAGCCCTGCTAGTACAGCTAACGGACCAACTGCACCCAGGGAGGTAATTAGCTTATCAGACATGAAAGCCACGCCACCGGTTTTTTCTAGGGCTGTAGCCATGGGCAGCATACAGGCTATGAGTACAACAGTCTGCCAGTTTATTGAGCGATAAGCTTGATCTGTATGCCTAACACTTCCTGTTAAAATCATGAGCAGAGCAGTAATTACTACAGTTA
>JAGXSK010000228.1 GCA_018333845.1 Clostridia bacterium
TTTTATGGACGTGTTCAGGTAACGGCTCTGGCTTGTGGGTTTCTAGTATCTCCCTTGCCTTTTCATCACAGGTGGTGGCTAGGTCCTTTGCACCCCGCTCAACCCAGAACTGGCGCATCCTGCGGTCCATGAGCCTGGTTTCAGATAGCTTTCTCATATGCTTTACAGTATGTTCCTCGGCAAGGAAGTGCCCACGTGCACCTACACTTTTGATCACATCCACCGCCAGGGTCTTGTCATTTACCGGAATTCCCTCTAGTACCTTTCTGGTCATGGCAATAATCTCATTATCCATGACTAGTTGGCCAAAGCTCATGGTAATGCCCATCTCCAACATACCCCCGCCGTAAATCATATTGGCCCCTGCCAATGCCGGTAAAAGGGTTGTCAAGGTTTTTTCATGACCGGATTGTGCATCGGAAAGTTTGCTGTCACCCTAGGAACCGGCCACATAGCTGGGCAGCAGATAAAACTGGGCCAGCTTGGCCACAGCCGCACTTATGAGTCCAAGCTCTGGGCACCCCACAGTGGCTGTACTTAGCTTCAAGTCAATCATGGAGGTGGAACTGCCATACATTACAGGTGCTCCCTTTCTTGTTAGCTGGGCCAGGACAATGCCTCCCAGCACTTCAGCATTATGGGTTACCAGGGTTCCTGCTAGAGTCACAGGGGAAGTAGCACCTGCCAGGGCCATTGATAAAATGTTTTGCGGTAAATTGGCCCTTGCATATTCAATAATAGGGTCAGCACAACCTTCGGAAATTGTCAAGGGACTCTGGGGACAGGTGCACCCGGAAACTATTGGCCTGTCCTTGAGCTTTTCTTTGCCTCCAGCTACAGCTGCTGCCATTTCTATCAGCAGCTGTGCTGAACGTTTATCATGACAGGGCTGGGGTACGTGCTTTGTAGTATTTGCCACGGTAACTTCATAGTTATGGAGGCTTTCCATTTCTGGATGTACATCCCTGGGAGCAACAGTATTCTCCAGCATATCATATTGATCCAGGGCATCTACTAGCCTAGCCACATTGCCCTTGTCCTCTTTGGTAGATTTTCGGTATTCTCCAGTATAGGGGTCTATAACCATGATGCCTTCCCCAAAGGGGCAGAAGTTAACTCTACCACTTTCCAAAACAATATCGTGCTTGGGATTTCGTCCAGCCAGGAATACCTTCTTGGGAGCAGAGACAATGGCATCCTCCACAACATGGGCTGGGATTTTAACTATCTTGTTTTTCCTGTCAACAGTACATCCTCCAGCTTCATATATAT
Organism: Clostridia bacterium; assembly: GCA_018333845.1. Taxonomy (GTDB): domain Bacteria; phylum Bacillota; class DSM-16504; order Desulfitibacterales; family Desulfitibacteraceae; genus Desulfitibacter. Next base: position 1,273 of record JAGXSK010000228.1, read on the forward strand.
CCATGGCATCATTGCTCTGGACATATAAGCCGGCATACTCTAGAACTTCTAATGTGGCATCATGAATCATTTCCAAATCCTCATGACTGAAAAGCATCAAGCCGCAGCCAATAAAGGAATTTCTTCCCGCAAACAAGTTTCTTTTCATGTCCTCACCCTTTTTAAAATTTAGTGGGAAAATCCTGGAACTAAAACCTCTCTTTATCTTAAACCAGTTTTTCTTTTAAACTGCTCTACTGAATTAATCTTAATACCAAGCACATTAGCAATACGGACCTTGGCCTCAAGACCCTTGGCTGCTCCCGGGCCTGGCATGGAATATCCTATATCCAATGCCTCACGTGTTTCTCTCATAACCAGACAGTCACTCAATTCTAGTGGCGCTACTCCTAATTTTTCTGCCACATAGCTTTTTGCTTCATCAATCCTCATGCCCCTGGCCAGCTGCATCCGTAAAACCAGATCTCCGGCAGTACGAATTCCGCCCATGCCAACGGCTACCTCTTGAGTAGCTTCATTTCCAAAGGGATCCCCCGAGCCTACCTACAAGCCATCAATCCTTCCAATTTCCACCATGGCCTTTACAGCCCGGGATACCGCATCAATTGGGGGAACCGGCGACATGGGTGTACCACCTACACCCATCCCCACATTGGCATGAACAGGAATATTTGCCGCTTCGGAACAGGCCTTTACAAAGGTTACTGCCCTGGCAATATTCCAGGGGAAGGACTGGTTGCAGTTGGTATTTACCACAGGGCCAAAAATACTGACCCCTGCCTTTTCTGCCAGCTCTACCTGCTTGTGAGGGTATAAACCGGCCAAGCGGGTTCCCTGGTACTCAAGCTGCCCATGCATACCCAGGATAAATTCTCCAGCCATGCCCATTTCTATCCCAAAATCTGGGTATTTTTTCTTGATAATTTCTATTGCCTTTAAAGCTGCTAGAACATCAGCATCACCTGATGCACCGCAGGTATCGAAATTCATTCCGTCAGCCCCTGCCGCATACATGCCATCTGCAATGTAAAGCATGTCTTTCACTGCAATTTCAACTGCCTCCTCCTGGGCAGCCCTGGCTTCATCTATCTTGGCCAGGGGCAGCAGCTCTGACCAGTTGTCTACAGGTCCGTCTGGCTTGGTGTATAATCCTAAATTGGGCATGGCACCATACAAAACGGGCATAATAGTATTTAACTGGACATTTTCCATTACCTTTGCTTCATCATGGAGAATAGCCTTTACTGCCTTGTAGCTGTAATCTATGTTTCCCAGATCCAAAGAATCGGCAGCAAGAACCTTTTCATGAACCTGGATAGCCGTGGCCCTGTCCATTGAAATGCCAGCCTGGTAAGTAATTTTAAAGGCACCTGAGTCAGATGAGGTAACTACCTCCTTGCCCCTGATAACACCTGTAACATTAACAGGAGAAGCAATTATTTCAAACAGATAGTCTAATTCTTCCCTGGTCAGCTCGGGAATCTTCCCACGCTCAGCTGCATCACGGGTTCCCTTTTGCAGATCATATTGGATGTCCTCGGGGCTCATATATATACCAGAGCCATCTCCCATTCTGGTAAAAATTTTGTCAGCCATCTTATCCCCCCTCATTTCCTTGTTTTTTTGTTGAATTGGTGTTTTCAGCTTATGGGATACTTTTTTTCATACTCAGCTATTATTTCTTTAACACTTTGCGCATTTTGCAGCTCCATGGGCTGGTGTTGCGCCAGGATCTCTTTTGCCCTGTCCCTGGCAATCTGGTCTGGGGAAGGCTTGCCTCTAGCTGCCCATTCATCATAAAGGCTGCGGTCCATTACTGCTGGCTGCCAGACATCCCTTATGTGCTTTAAGGTATGCTCTTCTACCATATAATGGTTTTGAGGCCCCACCTTATGAATTACTTCTAATGCCAGGGTTTCAGGGTTAATATCACATCCCTGGGCAACCCTGCGTAAAACCTCATAGATTTCACAATCCATGACGCACTGCTCAAAGGAGAAAATTCTAGCTCCATTAATTAGGCCCGCCCCGCACATCATGTCAGATTTGGAAAACATGCTTACCGCTCCAGAAATGGAATTTTCCACTCCAGCATGCCAGTCACTAGCTTTGGCTCCAGTGGCAAAGGTGCCTATATTTGCCGGGACCTTGTAGAAATGAGCCATTTGGGCGCCTGCCCCTTGAAGTATAAAGTCCTCTGGACCGCCACAGGTAACCCCTCCCCTTTTTAATTCCATCATGGTTGCACAAGACCCATAAAAAGTGGGTGTGCCGGGGTAAAAAATCTGCAGGAAGGCCATTCCAGCAATAATCTCAGCATTACCAAGGGCTATCTCGCCTGCCAGGGTGGCCGGTGCAGTAGAGCAGCCAATGGGCATGATCATAAAGCCTGTTGGCACCCCGGCCTCAGCAAATATAGCAGCTGCCTCCAGGCCATGACCGTCATAGGAAAGGGGGCTGATGCTGCATTGGAAATTTGAAATAATAGGTCTTTTCTTTAAATTTTCCCTGCCCCCCACAACAGCAGCAGCAATATCTATCGTTCCTTGAGCATTAAGAGGGTCCACCGCCGTCATGGCTTGAATATGTTTGCTAGAGTTTAGCAGCATGGCATGGAGTTCATGGAGGGGCTGAAGCCTTGGATTGCAGTCCTGGGCACTTACGCATGGCCACAGAAAAGCAATTTGGGGCAAAAAGTCAGCCAGCTTGATAGCCTGGCCAAGGCTTTCCTTTGAAGATGCCCGAACCTCACCTGTGTCAATATCTATAACCTGGTTTCCGCATCCATCCAGGGTTAAATAGCCATGGGCACCGTCAAGGAACAAATCATTTTCCGGGTTTCTGGCAAATAATGCATAACTAGATGGAGCTTTTTTTAAAGCATCTTCAATTACATTGGGTGAAAAAAAGACCCTCTTTTTCTCTCGATTTACTTTACATCCTAATTCCACAAGGTAGTCGTATTTAGCATCAGCAAGGGGCATTACAATGCCCGTGGTTTCAAGGATATGGAGACTAGCCTCGTGAATAGCATTAATCTCTTCAGGAGTCAAGATTTCCATTGTTGACTTCCATCTAACAGCATTTATCATACATTATCATCCTCTTTTTACTTGGTAAAAGTCTTTTATTTTAAGTTATTTGCAAGCACCATGCCAAGTTTTCAAAGTTTTTATAAATGATTACAGCACGTCACTTTTCTTCCAATACCAAGGAAAACAACTAATTTCAAATTTAAATTTTTTAAAATAAAAATAAAATTTAAAAAGGTATTTCTAATAAATGAGAAGAAATTATCATTATGGATAATGCAAATAGTTTTGATGAGGAGGCCATGGATGTGGGTTATCTTTCTAAAATTCAAAGGGATGTGCAGAGTATAGCAGAGGTGATATCTGCAGCCCTTAAGGTAGAAACAGAAATTGTAGACGAGGATTATGTTGTATTAGGCGCCACTGGAAGAATCCGCGGACTTTTGATGCATCAAAGGCTGTCCGATTCCCACATTAACCGCTATGTCCTGGAAAGCAAGCATCCCTTCGTACTAACAAGACCCGGGCAGCACAAAATGTGTGCCCCCTGTTCTGACAAGGATGATTGCTATTACCTGGGAGGCATTTATTATCCCATTACCTTAAAAGATAAATGCCACGGGGTTATCAGCCTGGTAGGGTTTAATGAAATTCAAAGGGAAATTCTCATTAACAATCAAAATACCTTCCTTGATTTTACAGGAAAAATGGCTGATTTATTGGCAGCAAAGCTTCAGGAACTTATGATTATGGAGGAGCTGCGCAGGACCAACAAATCCCTTGAAACAATAATTAATGCAGTATACGAGGGCATCATATCCTGTGACGAAAAGGGTATTATTATCTGCTTTAATGAAACTGCTGCAAAAAACTATGGAATTTCAAAGCATGAAGCCATAGGAAAGCACGTATCCCATGTAGTGCCAAATAGTCTCCTTAATAAAGCCTTGTCCCATTCCAATTCTTTTTATGAGGAAAAAATAGAAGGCACCAATACCCTGGAAGAAAGCATTAGTTTAATTTCCAATGCCATCCTGATAAAAGAAGCAGATGCCATTGTGGGCGCAGTGGAGTCTTTTTCTCCAGAAGAAAGTATTTATCGTGTAGCCTATCGGCTTACCAAAAGGGAACAGGACGCTGCCTTTGACCACATCATTGGCAGCAGCCAGATTATCAAAGAGGCCAAGGAAATGGCCCTGAATGTGGCCCAGAGCAGCTCCACCATACTTATCACCGGGGAAAGTGGAACCGGCAAGGAACTCTTTGCCCGGGCTATTCATAATTCCAGCCTGCGGGCAAAAGAACCCTTTGTGGTTATTAATTGCAGCGCTATTCCAGATTCTTTGCTGGAAAGTGAGCTTTTTGGATATGAGAAGGGAGCCTTTACAGGGGCAAAGCATGAAGGCAAGCCAGGTTTGATTGAATTGGCTGAAGGAGGAACCATTTTTTTAGATGAAATTGGTGACATGCCCCTCCATCTCCAGGTTAAGATTTTACGTGTCCTGCAGGAAAAAACAATCCAAAAGGTAGGGGGAACAAAAAGAATTGCTGTTGATGTAAGGATTATTGCAGCCACCCATCAAAACCTGAAGGAGCAAATTGCAAAAAAGCTGTTTCGCGAGGACTTGTATTATCGTCTAAATGTGATTCCTCTGGTGATTCCTCCCTTGCGGCAGCGTGTCAGCGATATTCCCCTGCTCATTGACTATATGTGTGAAAAATATTCCTTGATTTTAAAAAAGAATATTCAGGGCATCACCCAGGAAGCCTTGAACGTGCTGGTCAACTACCCCTGGCCTGGCAATGTAAGAGAACTGGAAAACGCCATGGAATATGCTATTAATTTTACTCCAAACCAGGGTATTATCTCCAATGACAACTTGCCCCCCTGGCTCTTTTCGACAGTTCAAATTGCCCTGTACGAACCGGAAGACTTCAAAGAAAAACTGCAAATGGGTGAAAAGCAGTTATTAATAGAAGCCCTGGAGAAAACAGGAACTTCACTAGCAGCCAAGAAACAGATTGCCATGAACATGGGCATAGGCCTGGCTACCCTTTATCGAAAGCTGAAAAGATACAATCTGTAGAATATATTTTATTTTTCGTCAAATAAAGGCATAGTTATATATTTCGACAAAATAAGAGGATTTTTCCAACTAATGAAGAAGCATTAAACAAAAATTTATTAGCTTATCTCAGCAATCAGCATCAAAGTGTAGTCAGCAGCCAAAACCTGAAGGTATATTATATAGATGTTTAATAAAATCTGTATATTTATAATAATTGCGGTCCTGTTTGCTTATTCAAGCTTTGGGGCTTCTGGTGGTATAGCTAATTCATTAATTCAAGATTCTATCACCCCTACTTTTGAACTCCTTAACAGGGATTCCGGTCTCTCTAACCTGTCTGTGTCTTCTATTGTTCAAGACCGCTATGGCTTTCTCTGGTTTGGTACACAAGGTGGTTTAAACTTTTACAACGGCAGGCAAATGAAAATAATTAGAAATAACCCTTTTGAAGATGATGGTCTAGTCCATAATCTCATTCAAACCATGTACTATGATGAAAAGCAAAATGAGCTTTGGATTGGAACTTATAATGGCTTATCACGATATTTTATAGATGAAAACTATTTTGTAAACTACACAGTTGAAACCAATGGATTGTCAAATTCAGTAGTAATTGCTATTACCGCGGATAATTCAGGCAATGTCTGGATAGGCACGATGGAGGGTTTAAACAGGCTAGACCCTAAAAGCGGAACTATAAAGAGATATGAAATACCTGGCAATGTGGTAAGGGCTTTATTAATTGACTCTCTGGGGCGTTTGTTAATCGGCAGTTATGAAGGACTCCTTTACTATGAAAGGGAGACCGACAGTATAAAAAAGTTAGATATTGAACTTCCATCCCCTTTTGTTATGGTTATCAAGGAGTTTACAGAAGGTGTAATTACCCTGGGGCTATGGGAGGGAGGAGTTGTTGAATATGATTTAGAAACAGGCAGTATGGCAGCTAAAACCTATGCAGACAACAGGATTTATTCCCTTTTACAAACCAGTGACGGAATTTTATGGATTGGCACATGGGGTGGGGGTTTGTTTGCAACCACAAGGGATGGTCATACATACCATTTTCCTGGCGAAGGTGCTGATCAATCATTGCCCCATCCAGTAGTTTATTCCATGTATCAAGACCACTCGGGTATCTTATGGATAGGAACAAATGGCGGGGGTATTGCCAAGGTTAATCCAAGAAAAAGAAATTATGTAAGATTTTATCATGATGCAAATAACCCTCATAGCTTGAGTGCAGGCAAAATAAATTCAATAATTCGAGACAGCAGCCAAAATCTCTGGGTTGCAGTTTATAACGCCGGATTAAATCGCTATAATCCAGCTGAACAAAAAATGATAAGGTATATACACAATCCCAGTGACCCTAATTCTTTGCCTGATAACTCCATATCTACTATCCTGGAAGCTGGCAATGATAAAATTTTGTTAGGTACAAGTGCGGGATTATTTTACTATCATCTCAACACAGATAGATTTTCTCATTACAACATTTTACCTGATGATACCATTGTTTATTCTCTAGCTAAAGCTGGTGAAAATGAGCTCTGGATAGGCACCTATGGAAGTGGACTATACCGTTATAATAAATTGAGTGGAGATTTGCGGCAGTACAATTATATAAATAACCACAATTATACCTTGTCAGATAATCTTGTATTTGCTTTATTATATGATTCTAAAGGGCGGCTCTGGGCAGGCACCAATAATGGATTGAATTTATTACTGCCTGGGAAAGAAAATTTCAAGATTTATCATAGATTTCCCGGGGACTATAACCAAATTGCATGCAATACCATTAGAACTCTATTTGAGGATTCTAGCGGAAGAATCTGGGTAGGAACTGCTGGTGGTGGTATTGCTTTATATAATGAAGAGGAAGACTCTTTTCGCAGCTTTACTGAGCTGGATGGAATGTCAAATAACACTGTAACAGGAATACTGGAAGGGTATGACGGCCGAATCTGGGCTGCTACTCACACTGGAATATCAATTATAGACCCGGTCAGTTATGAGATATTTGTTCTTACCCCCTATGATGGAATAGGGGGCTGGGAGTTTAATTCAGGCCATTTTCGTGATTTTGATGGAACTCTTTTATTTGGCGGCCTGCACGGTATTTCTGCCATTCCCGGGGTGTATGCAGATCTAGATTTAAAACCGCCAAAGGTGTACATCACTAATATAAATCTTTTTCACAGTTCTATTAACCCAGACCGCCTGGTTTTTAATGATGCAAATCTACATTTTGCTCCCAGGGAGTCTTTCTTAAGCTTTCAATTTGTTGCCTTGGATTATGACTCTCCGGCAAAAACCAGATTCTCCTACAAATTAGAGGGCTTCGATAGGGATTGGGTTTATGCAGGAACTCGTGACTTTGCTTCTTATTCTAATTTGCTCCCTGGAGATTACAAGTTTTCTGTTAAAGCTGAAACCCATAGAGGGGTTCAATCTGAACCTGCTAGTGTTTATTTTACAATTGCCACCCCCTGGTATCAGACAAAACCAGCATATTTGGCTTACATTGTTACTTTCTCACTGGTAATGATAGGTTTATTGAAGTACAGGGAAATGCAGTTATTAAATCAAAGAAATTCTGAATTAGGCCTGATAAATGATAAGCTAAAGGAAGCCAACGAGAAGTTAGCCAATCTATCTATAAAGGATCCTCTTACCGGCCATTTTAATCGGCGTTACTTTGATACTGTAATGGAGGAACAATTGCAGCTTGCCAGAAGAAGCAGCATCTACATTGCTCTCATCATACTAGATATTGACTTTTTTAAGAGTATTAATGATGATTTCGGACATCTAGCAGGGGATTATTTGCTTTCAGATATTGGCAAAGCTATTGTTGAAGAGCTGCCGCGCAGTACAGATATTCTTGCTCGTTATGGTGGGGATGAATTTGTGATAGTCTTGTATGACACTAATCAAGAGGGTGCTCTTGTAGTAGCTGAAAAAATTAAAGAAGCTGTTAAAAAGGTTCGATTAAGGCCGGAGTTTGCCCAGTCCCATGTTGCCACAACAGTAAGCATGGGTTTGGTTAGTGTCATCCCAGGGCAAAATACTACCACAGAAGCAATCATCCAGGCCGCAGATAAAGCCCTCTACCGGGCTAAACAAGGGGGAAGAAATAATATCTGCATTGGGGAAATAGATGCAGATTAATAACGCTACCTTTATGGAAAAATGTCATCTAATAAACTTGAGATAATCTAGACCAGCATATTAATGGTAATGAGCCTGTAAAGGAATAGACACTATACCTGCCCTAGAAACTTTAAAAATTAGAATGCCCCTGCATATTTTGCAAGAGGGGCATTTCTTATCTGCATTTTAATATGTTCTCGTCTCACTTTTTATAAATATCAGCTAGATTTCCCTTTTGCTCAGGTTCAGACCTTTTTTGGGCTCTCATAGACATGGCTGTAATGATACCGGCTGAAACTGAAGACACTACCTGAATAGTTTCAGCAAGCTCTTCCTCTGTAATGCCCATTCTTCTTGCAACTGCAAGCTGATTTTCAACTCAATGCTCGCAACCCATGGCAAGTACTGTTGCAATATGCAGCAGTTTCTTTGTTTTCGCATCTAATGCTCCTTCTTCATGGGCTGATTGGAAAAAGTCATAATATTTTTGAACCG
>JAGXSK010000229.1 GCA_018333845.1 Clostridia bacterium
TGGCATTTACATACAACATTTTCAAAAACTAAAAAGAGGCTGTAACCGCACAACTGAGCGCGTTCTCGCCTCTTTCATTCATTTTAACTGTCGAAAATGGGATTCGAATTTTTTATTTCAACGTAATCTGTACCTCTTTGCCGAGGGAGCGGGCCACCTTAGACAGAAAGTCCAGGGATGGATTGTACGTTCCGCTTTCCAGGCGGCTGATATTGGATTTCTGGGTCCCAACCCGGAGCGCCAATTCTTCCTGGGTAATATTCTGGCTTGTTCTTGCTTCAATAATTTGTGAAATTACATCATAACGCGGTTTTAGCTTTTCGTACTCTGTTTTGAATTCTTCATCTTTCATTAAAAGTTCCTTCACTTCGGAAAAATTTACTCCTGCTTTACTCATCCTTACACCTTCTTTCATAATCTTCTTTATAGCGCAGTGCCCGTTCGAGCTCTTTTTGCGGCGTTTTTTTAGTTTTTTTGGTAAAACCATGAAGCAGCACAAAGGTTTTTTCGTGGTAGGTGAAATAAAATATTCTGCTGATGGCCGATGCGAATTTAACTCGCAGTTCAAAAATTCCCTTATACCGCGTACCCTTCATCGGTTTTACATAGGGTTCCCTTAATTGGGAACCATGCTTTTCAAGCAGTTCTATTTCACTATAAGCTTTCGCCCGCATTTTTGCATCTAATGTAAGCAAATAATCAAGGACGGGAACATCTCCATTTTCTTTTTTATAGTATTCCACTTGCCACCCCATGATACACCTCCAATCTTAGTATATGCCGTGTCTCACTTTAATGTTATCATATATGATAACAAGAATCAAGAAGTTTAAATTTTTGTCTCAGCCTATTCGCGATCCCGCGACTGCCTTATTTTTATAGTGATTTTCAGATAGTCGTTATAATCCTTTCCGCGTGCAGGCGGCTCGTCGGAAATAGCGTAGGAAGAAGGAAGAATATAAACAAAATTGCCTTGCACCTTGATAACGACGCACCGGGACGGCACCCAACCAAGCACCGTTGCAGAATACTGCAAAATTCAATTAGATCGAAGATATATAAACTCAGAAACAATAGAAGATGTGGAAAAAGAAATTCAAGAATTTATAAATGAGCTCAAAAATTCTGTTCCAGGGTTAGATGTGCGTCTGAAATTAATGGAATGTGGGAAAATGATTTCTAATGTACAGCCGGGACCAGGGGTTGGTTTCATGGGCTGATTACTAAAAAACAGTATTCTTATAAACATTTTGATGTTATTCTATATATATGTAACCAATCCCAGGGAGCTATCAAGAATGACATTAAGCTGGTTTCATTTAGTTTTATTCTATATAGTTACAAATGCTGCTTCCAAGCTGCTCCAAAAATATTCAGTACAGGATGAAGAAGTGGATCCCACAGCATACAGTGCTTATTTCCTTCTAGCAGTAGGTTTGTTAACCATACCCTTCCTCCCTTTTGAAAAAATACAATATCCAACTGAACCAAAAATATGGCTGGTAGTTCTTTTATCAAGCATTTTTTACACCGTCTGCATGATTTTATTTTTTAAAGCACTTAAAACAATAGAAGTAAGCCAGGTAGAAGCCCTAGCCACTATCCGTACCATCTGGCTCATGCTTTTAGGGGTAATTTTCTTTAAAGAACAGTTATATTTGAGCCAGGTAGTTGGCATTTTTCTTATCTTTTTTGGCCTTGTAGTAATATACTGGCAAAGGGGAAAGGAATTCCATTTTGAAAAGCCCCACCTCTACACCCTGTCATATGCAATTTTAATAAGCTGTGCCTATGCCTTGGACAAGTATCTTTTAAGTTATTTTTCAGTAGCCCTTTTTCAGGTTGTAATCTATTTAATACCTGCACTTATAACAATTATCTTTGTTCCAAATACTTTTGAAAAAATGAAGGTTCTTGTAAAACCAAGAAAAAATAACTATATTATCCTTTTATGCTGTTTTCTGCAGATGCTTTCAACCCTTGCCCTATATAGGGCCTATCAGATAGGAGAGCTTTCTCTGGTGGGTCCCCTTGCCCAAACCTCCATAATCGTTACCATTATCGTTGGCTTAATAGTGCTTAAGGAAAGGTGGAACCTTAGAAGGAAGATTATAGGTATAATACTAGCAATATTAGGTATAGCTTTTATAAAGTTTATTATATTTTAAGGGGTTATTCCATTAAATGAAGGATATGGAAATATTTTGTCGAAGTAAGAAGTAATATGAATAAATTAGTATATATAGGGTCATTTGCCACACGAATATTTTTATGGCTAAGAATCCTGTATAGGCTGATAAATATTCTATATTAGATTTATGGGAGGCAATATGTTCCATATCTTCACCAATAATGCAAGAAATGATAAACATGCTTTGCTAGAAAAGCTATATCTACAATATAGAAATCTAATGTTCCATATTGCCTTTAAAATATTAAATGATCACGGGCTTGCGGAAGATGCCGTACATGCAGCTTTTATTAAGCTTGCAAAAAGTTCTTTTGTTATAGATGAAATCTCTAGTAATAAAACAAAGACATTCATGGTTATTGTCACTAGAAGCACTGCATGTGATATATACAGGCAGAACAAAAAAGAAAAAAACTTAGTAAATATCGACGATGACATGCTGGAACTAATTGACGAAAAACCCCTGCCTTTGGATTTTATAATTGACAATGAAAGAATAGAAAAAGTTCATATAGCACTTGCCACAATGGACCCTAAATATGCTGATGTTGTACTCTTGAAATATTTCTATGGCCATTCAAATGCAAATATTGGTTTATTAACAGGCATTTCAGAACAAACCGTACGAGTTAGGCTCTATAGGGCTAAAAAGATGTTGGCTGATAAATTGATCAAGGGAGACATTGATCATGAATAAGGGCGAATTAAATGAAAAAATCTTTGACGAGATAATAAAATATGCTGCTGCCAATGAAGTAAATAGAATAGCCAATGATCTACCCTCGGAAAAAGAATTAGCTGCTAAGTATACCTTTACCCAAGAATTTGATAATAAAATGCAGCTGCTATTTGAGCAGCAAAAAAATAGCGAAGTTAAAGCAGGAAAAAGAAAAACGATATTAAAAATTGCTGCTATAATCTTTATTTTCTTGGCAGTGTCTACCATTACTATAGCAAATGTTGATGCTTTTCGTGTGCATGTGTTAAATCTTTTCAGTGAGATGGGTGACAGGTCTACTACAATCTATATAGATGATACAGAAACAGGTTACGATACAATTTTATCCGAAGCCCAAGGATTATATTTGCCAACGTATATACCAGAAGGGTTTATGGTTGTGTCTGTTGATAAGTTTAATGATTATTACTTAATAACATACAAAAATGCTGCTGGAACAGTAATCGAACTAGAAAGGCTGCCAAGCGGCTCTTCGGTAGGCATAGATATTGAAGAAGCTCAAATAGAACAAATTGTCATTAATAATGGGCTTGCACAGTACTTTTTAAAAAACGAGGTAGGAAACTTAATATTCAAGTATAAAGAAAATGCTTTTTTAATCAGTGCAACCATATCAAAAAACGAGTTAGTAAAAATGGCAGAAAGCATGGAATTTAGAAAATAAAAAATGGAAAAATATTTTAATATTTGTAACAAATTACCTCACTTGTGCGTTTCTATTTATAGAAGGCAAATTATAAAGTGAGGTGATTTTTTTTCTAAAGGATCTAAGATTTGTAAATGCAAAAATAGTTCCCGGGCAAATCAAGAATCTCTGAAAAATCCCATTTGCCCAGGAGCCCTCCTTTACCAAAGGCAAAGGCAGGTTTGAGTATATTTTAAACCTTCCCCAGCCTAAAAGTAAAGGAATATCAAGGCTGGGGAGGTGGTGCTTATGAGGGTTGGTTAAAAAAGTATTGCAATAGGACTGCTAGATCTGCTTGACAATAAAATCTTGAGGTATTTAGGTAAACAGTAAGATATAATGCAAAAACGGTATTAAAAAATAGGAGGTCAATCATGAAAAAAAAATTTATACTAATTTGTTTAGTCATAATTGCTTTTGTTGTCTCTTTACCCATTTTATCTGCTAATATAACAGAGAAAAACTTTAACCTACAAACAGAATTACAGAAAAATGGCTTACAAGCTTTGGAAATCGTTGATATTACTGAGACAAAGGTTGATATAAACGATAAAGAAATTTTTCATACTGCATTAATGGGAAGAAGTGAATTTGAACAAATCAGAACAAGTAAAAGTACTGAAGAATCATTTACAGTAATCGTTGAAACAATTGGTTCTGATATAACTTATGCATATCGAGAAGCAACAGACGAAGCTCCTGTCTTATATATTCTACCAGGAAATGCAGAAACAGATAAGCCTATAATGAAAACTCATGAACATGAATGTGAAGGTTGTCAGGATAAATCCAATATTGGTATTAATGCTTTACCAGGTTGTAATGGCCCTTGTAGTAAAGATACGGAAATCCCAGGAGGACTTGGAACAAGATTACCAATGCCACGAACAGGTTCTGGAGGTAACTTGTTAACTTATACCGTTACAACATCATCCACTTCTCAAACACTAAATCCATTGGGACCTGGAGATATAAACATTCAAGGAGCCTGTTACTTATATGGTGGGTTTAGTGGTAGAACTGTAGGAAATTCAAATGTGGAAAGCGACTTAGGATTTATATATCAATCTCTAGCTGGTACTTCTATCATGGCATGGAAACCATTTTTCCGTCTATCTGTTGCGGGAGTTTCTGACTGGGGATCTCCTGTAGCACCATATAATCAGGTTTATAATAAGAATGGATACATCCCTGGGCAAGATGTAGGAGTTGAAATTGCGAGAAATCACAACAATACTGGTAGGGTTAGATTACGTACTGAAGGGTTAGCATATCATGCAGATTACTTAGGTAATGGCGGAAATACTTGGCTAATTCATATTATCCAAAGCGAACCTTTGACAGGTAACAATGCAATAAATACTATATCAACGTTTAAGCTTATAGCGCATCCAGCTCATCCAAATAGTGGGCAGTATGCAAACGATTCCTCAATAATCAAAACTAGGGTTCATGGAAATTATAAAAATATTAGAATAGATGGATCTGTGCCAGCTTTCAGCAATACACAAAAAGACTATGGTTATGCAACTAAAGACGGCACCAATAGTTATACATTAGGAGTGTGTAAAGGATTCTAATATCAAAAATAATCCTAGAGGCGTCATTAATAAATGACGCCCTTTGGGATTCAGGGTATAATACGCATAGATTTAATAACGCTAATAAACGGAGGGAAACCCATGAAAAAAGTTTTACTAACCGGCATGATTAGCATGATTTTTGTACTTCTCATTTCAGTTGGAAGCATGGCACAAGGGTTGGAGCAGTACACCAAAACATTTTACCAGGATCAAAACTCTAACTACAGCATGGTACTTTTGAAGCCTGCGAACGAATCCACATCATTGCAGGAAAACATTATGCTCATTATTCAAAATGATAAATACTTTCGCCTTGATCCCGGTTATTTAAATCAATCAGGCCTGCCAACGGAACCCATTATACCGGGCAACTACGAATTTACGATGAATTATGATCCGGAAGCCAACGTTATTAAAGGACAAATGGATTGGCTGCTTTCACCTGACGGCACCTGGGGATTTTTTATTACGAAGCCCTTAAAATTTTCCGGTTTTAGATCAGCTTTTGGTTCAGAAGTGCTGTTTAGAAGCTGCTTTTTTAAAAACATGCAAACTGGTCGGATTCACCGCGAAGTTTTGGCTTGGGATGCTTATACTCCAGCTTCCTTTTACTGGATGCCTGATAATATCCTTCTCCATTGCCGTTATTCTCCTAACGACAGCAAAAATATTATTGCAGTTTATGACCCTGCAGCTACTCCAGAAAACCCTATGACTGCTTTCAAAGAAGTAGAAAAACTGTATACTACTTATAATTATAAAAAGCTTGTTGATGGCACCCTGCTTTCTTATGATAGGGATACCAATCATGTGGCATTTGTAAAGAATGAACCTAGTCGCAGAAAGTATCTTTTAAATTTAACAACTATGCAATTACAATCTACTAATGAATATATTAACAATTTTAACCACAGCAACTATGTAATGGCACCATCCACGTATATACCGCCGGTAATTATAATACCGGAAGATTTAGAACTAAAAGAAATACCTTTGGTAAGTCCTAAAGTAGACTTTAGACATCAGCATCTGCTGCAGGTTGATGGCCACGAGATCTCACTACCCATGGCCTATTACTGGAATCACAGCTATGCATCACCGCATGTTCCTTTACGGCAATTAATTAATACTTATTCGCTCTCCTTTGATACCAATTTCATTAAAGACTATGCCACAATAAGCATTTATGCGCCTAATAACAAACAAATTGGCACCTGGAGTACTGAAGCTGGACTTTTCCCCCCAATCCTAACAGGTACAGTAGACAAAATTGTTAATAATATTTATATCAATAGTGATAGTTTCTTTAACAGTCTCAAAAAATCTACTAATCTCCCAGAAGGAGAATGGAATGTAACTCCGTTATTAAATGTAACTCCGTTATTATATGAAAAATAGTTTAGGGGTATATTTTTTATAAAGAAGGCCTGTGAGATATTTATGGGCTCTTCCTGCAAGGGCCTGTTTACAATTATGGATGGTCATACCGTTCAGATTACAATTGGCTCTTATACAGCCATTGTGGACGGTGAACCGGTGGAAATGGATAGAATTAAATGTGTTTCAACCCCTATGGTCTTTAAATATTACGAAGAAATATGAAAAATATTTTAATATTTGTAACAAATCACCTCACTTTTGCGTTTCTATTTATAGAAGGCAAATTATAAAGTGAGGTGATTTTATTGATGAAAAGATTTGTTGTTTTAGTATTGATTATAATCTTTGCTTGTGGCATGCCAATTCAGGCAAGTTTCTCTGCACCAATGAATTTAGAAGAAAATAATTTATTGGTTGACATTGTTCCCTTATGGACAATGATTAACAAGGTAACTAACGGTCTCGATATTAGCACAAACGGCAATGTTTCAATGTTTTCACGTATATCTACATATAGTGAAGTTGACAATATTCGCATTTCAGCCCACTTGCAAAGATATGAAGGCGGATCATGGATAACCATTAAGCATTGGACACAAGATTATACAGGGTCATCAGCATTGTGGACAAAGAATTGGTATGTAAACAAGGGTTATAATTACAGATTGATGACATACTTTCATGTTTCCAAAGGCACATCAGAAGAAAGCACTATTCTAATATCAGGAACTAAATATTACTAGAGCACACAAAAATTCCCGGGCAAATCAAGAATCTCTGAAAAATCCCATTTGCCCGGGACCCCTCCTTTACCAAAGGCAAAGGCAGTTAAATAACCGTTCCTGATGGTGGTGGAGACGATGAATGGTTTCATCCTGATGTTCCTACAGATAGTTCGAGCAGGTATGTAAGTGCATCAAAACAATACGCAAAATACCACTTTAATGAATATTCTAATCCACTTCCTTTAGGTATGCGCTGGTCATATTATTTATATGGGGAATGGGATCCTAAATATCAAACTCATCAAGGAGTAGATGTTCAACATCCCACCAGCGGAAAAGCAGTAAGAAATGTTATGGGAACTAGTGCCCGAAAAGTCGAAGTAATTAGAGCTGAATCAGGTGGTTCATTTGATGGTTGTGTGATTGTATGGGATGATTATTTAAAAGAGACAATCGTGTATCTGCATATTGGAACTCCAACAGTAACAAAGAATCAAATGATAAAAGCGGGAGACCAAATTGGTACTCAAAGTACTCAGTGGAAACATACGCACTTTCAAGCTCAGGATGGGAAGACAACTTCTATACAACCAGCAACCTATAATACACTAAAAACCCGTATACCCTATGGCTTTATGACTTGGTATATCTAAAAAAAGGGGGCATTTTGCCCCCTCCTTTAAAAAATGGAGGTTAATATGAAAAAGTTGATGTATGCATTAATTTTTATTCTATTGTTTATTATGGCATCATGTTCAGTTAATACAGAACCAAGCTCTAATAATCAAGAAGTAAATACCAATGGAAGCGTTTCAAAAGAACCCTTAATAATGGAGACAGAAAAATATACAGTCGATAAGGTTGAATTTGCCATATCCAACTTTGAGCCGATTAATGTTGGGTGGTTTGACGATGAAAACATTGCAGTAGTTATGACTAACCATTCATTAGAAAATCCACCCTCAAAGTTAATGGAAAGAATATATGTATATAATTTGAAAAATAAACATTATACTCTAATTGCTGAAGGCGAGTTCTTTGGATATAATTGGCATATAAATTTTAAAAAATTACTTGATGGGAATTTCCTTTTGGAAGGGAGCAGAATGGCATTAGAAATTGAAAGCGGTCCATTTAACTTTAAAGGAAACTTACCTTATCCCGAAGGCGCCTATGAAGGGGACATCTCACACAATAAAACGCAGCTGGTATATAATAAAAAAGAAGGTCTTTATTTACACACGCTAAACTCCACATCTTCCAAAGATGCCGAGCTATACAAATATGATGATGAGGAAGAAATAGTGCCTTCAAGCCCCGCTTGGTCTTTTGATGATAAGAACATAGGGTATATTCTTTTTAATCGCTTAGACCTAAGCCTTAATGAGGTTGTTATTTTAGACCCCATTATCCAAAAACAAAAATCGTATATTGTAGGCGAGAGTGCACCATACGGTTGGTGGTTTCAAGATAATATGCGATTCGTGACTTATAGCTCAGGCATCGGAGTACCCATCATAAAAGTAATTGATACTAGCAAAGATCAGGTACAAGAATATGAAAAGACTGGTTCAATAGTAATAACCTGTCCTCCCCATGGGGATCAAGTATTATATATTCACATAGATAGAGGAGCAGAGAGCGGATATTTAATGGACAGAATTGTGAGTTTCAATGTGCTAACAAACACAAGTGACATAGTGACACCTGATTTTTTAAATATTAGATCAAGTAGCTTTTCGCCAACTGGTAATCAGGTTTTATTTATAGCCAACTCAAACCCTGGAGAGGAACTAAGCATCTATGTGGCTAGAAGGAAAACCAACATCATTCTAAATAATTAGATGCTCATCTAATATGCTCTTCCCGTAAGGACCCATTTTACTTCATGCAACTTTTTCCGTTTTTAACCATCCTAAAATAAAAAAAGGTTTAAATAAGAGGTGTTTGTTCATGTTGGTACGAACAGGGAAAATAGCTGCAATGTTATGTTTAGTGACAATATTAATCTCCTTCGGCGTGACCGGTGCTGAAGCCGGAACAAAAACAGTCCATGAGGGCCGAGTGGTACTCAAAATGAATGATTATTTCATCATTTACACCTATCCCAAGGGCCCCTATATTGATGAGAATAATCGTTTAATAATACCCTTGCGTTCAGTCAGCGACCTTCTCGGAGCGG
>JAGXSK010000230.1 GCA_018333845.1 Clostridia bacterium
ATAGCCATAGTATCTCCTGGAGGTTTCCCAAAGGATTTAAACATGTATCAGGCCCAAAAGGGTTTAGCCCATGCATCAAGGGTGGTGAAGGATGGAGGATACATAATACTTACTGCTGAGTGTTCTGAGGGTATTGGTGATGATAAGTTTTATAACACCATGAAAAGCTTCAAGACACCTGAAGAGGTCATTGAGCATTTCAAAAGTATAGAATTTGAGATTGGAGTACATAAAGCCTTTTTATGGTGCAAAGCCTTATCCAGGATAAATGCCTATTTATTATCAAAGGGCATAAATGATGAAGACGCATGTGGTTTGATGGTAGAGAAAAGAGAAAGCATAGAGGCCGTCATTGAAGAAATAAAACATAAGCTGCCAGAAAAACCAAGGGTCATAGTCATGCCAAAAGCAAATTCAACAATACCAGTAGTTAATGAATAAGGGAAATAAATGTCATGTTCGTTCATATTGAAATTTATATCATGGATAATGGATTAAAGAATGGATTAAAGAAAGGGAAAGTCCTAAAAACACTTTCCCTTTCTTTTTGGCAGCACATTATATGTCCACGTGGTCAAATCTGCAAATTGTCTTACAAAAGGTAATACCAGAAGGGAAGATACCAGATTATAAATAGTCTGGGAATTTGCAATTTGACGAGGCAAAGAAGAGGATGTCATTTCAATAAGCAAGGCAAAGCTAGAAATTATGGGCAGGAAGAGTATTAGACCACCTATATTTAAAATAATATGTGCCAGGGCAACCTTGCGGGCAGCACTTGATGAATGTATAACTGCAAGCAATGCGGTAAAGCAGGTTCCCACATTTGAACCTAAAATTACAGCAATTGCAGTAGTTAGTGTTAAATATCCATGGGGAGCCATGGCCAGTAGAATAGCTGTAACTCCGCTGCTTGACTGTAATAGTGCTGTGCTTATTACACCAATAGATACACTATATAGTAAACTGCCATCTATCTTGGACCAAAGTAAAGAAAAGAGTCTGCTGTTTTCCAGGGGCGATGTGGACCAGGTCATAAGACTAAGTCCAACTAAAACTAAAGAGAAGCTTAATAATACTTTTCCCCCAATCCGTATTTTTTTAAAAGGAATAATGCATAGAAAAATTCCAGCAATTATCATTGGCATTAAAAAGTTTTTTAAATCAAAGGTAATTAACTGTGTTGTAAAGGTTGTACCTACATTAGTTCCCAAAACAATACCTACTGCCTGATGAAAGGTTAAAAGCCTTGCATTAACTAACCCAATTGTAAGCACTATAATAGCGCTGCTGCTTTGAAGCACCATTGTGGCAGCTGTTCCAAAAATAAATCCCTTGGTGGGGGTATCGGTAAACCGTTCAAGGAAATATTTTAGTTTGTATTGATGATAACTTTCAAGGGTTTTGCTAATAAAATAGATGCCTAATAGAAGGACAGACAATCCTCCCAAAAAACCTAATATAAAAGCCAATTTAAGTCCTCCTAATCAAAGAAACTTACTTGCTTATGTAATTAGTTATTCATGTCTTAAGCAAATATACCTAAAAATTATTATCCTGAAATTTTAAGTTTATCTTTTTAATAACCTAAAAAGGAGGAATTTACTCAAAAATATAGTAATTTTTAATTATGTGATATGTTATAATAAAGAAGTTGCATGAAAAATGTGCTCTGAAAAGTAATAGTAATAGTTTTTTCAAGTATGAATGTTGACTTTTTTCTTAAATTTCAATCTATAAATAAGTTAATCTGATTAACTTATTTTAAATATTTAAGATAATTTGCAAATATGGGAGAGGAGGAAGTATTTTGGAGGTATTTGACATTAGTAATCAAGTTAACAATAGTGCCCCCATTAAAGAACAGGTAGAAGAGCTTAGTGGTGAAAAGGTAAAGAAGTGTTATCAGTGTGGCAAATGTACAGCCGGGTGTCCAGTAGCCTTTGCCATGGACAATCCTCCAAGGCAGATTCTCAGATTATTGCAGGTAGGCCTTATAAAAGAAGCATTAGAAAGTAATAGCGTTTGGATATGTGCTTCCTGTCAAACATGCTATGCACGCTGCCCAAGGGGAGTGAATATTCCACGAGTCATGGAGGCAGTGAGAATCATGGCCAAAAACAAGGGGATTATGCCTGAAAAGAACATTAAGCTTTTTGAAGATCTGTTTCTAAAGTCTGTAGAAAACAATGGAAGAGTTCATGAGATGGGCTTAATTGTCATGTATAATCTCATGTCAATGCAGCCATTTAAGGATGTAACCCTGGCACCCAAGCTTTTTCTAGATGGAAAGATTAGTCCCTTTCCTCACAAAGTCAAGAATCCTTCAGAAATCAAGAAGCTATTTGAAAGGGTTAGAGAAAAAGAGAAAGGGGGTCACGCCTAATGACATTAAAATATGCATATTACCCTGGTTGCTCACTAAATGCAACGGGAATAGAATACAATCAGTCTACAAAAGCAGTTGCAAAGCATCTAGGAGTTCAATTAGAGGAAATTGATGACTGGAACTGCTGTGGCGCTTCAGCTGCCCATAATACGAGTCATTTGCTTTCAATAGCACTGCCAGCAAGGACCCTTGCCTTGGCAGAAAAACAAGGACTTGATGTAGCTGTTCCATGTGCGGCATGCTTTAATAGAATGAAAGCTGCTCAAGTTGAGGTTAGGCAATCAAAAGAAATGAAAAAGACCATAAATGAAGTTATTGATATGGAATATACCGCCAGGCATGAGGTCAAAACACTTTTGGATGTACTTGTCAATGATGTGGGTCTTGATAAGATCAAAGAATCAGTTAACAGACCATTAACTGGCTTAAAAGTGGCCTCTTATTATGGGTGCTTGTTAGTAAGGCCCCCAAAAATCATGTGTTTTGACGATGTGGAGGACCCCATGACCATGGATAGGCTGGTTGCGGCTTTAGGTGGAGAACCAGTGGAGTGGTCTTATAAAGTGGAATGCTGTGGTGCGGGACATTCAACTGCCAAACCTGCTGTTGGCATTCCGATGATTAGAGATATTCTAAAAAATGCAAAGCTTAACGGCGCTAATTGTATCTTAACAGCATGTCCTCTTTGCTTTTTAAATTTAGATATGAGACAAAAAGAGGCAGGACAATTAGATAATAATAGCTATCAATTGCCTGTTTTCTATTTCACACAGTTTATGGGACTTGCTTTTGGCTATTCAGCAAAGGAATTATGCTTAAATAAACATTTTGTGGATCCAGTAAAATTGTTAGATGAAAAGGATATTTTCAGGCATCCAGATACAAGGAGGGAAAAGGCTTGAAACGTATAGGAGTTTTTGTGTGTCATTGTGGGTCAAATATTGCTGCTGTAGTTGATGTAAAGAAAGTAGCAGAGGAAGCAAAAAACATGCCAGGTGTGGTATATTCAACAGATTATCAATATATGTGCTCCGAACCAGGGCAAGACGTTATTATTAAAGCTGTAAAGGAGCATAACTTGAATAGGGTAGTAGTTGCTGCATGTTCACCAAGACTTCATGAACCTACCTTTAGAAAGACATTGGAAAATGCAGGTCTAAATCCCTATTATGTTGAGATGGCCAACTTAAGGGAACACTGTTCATGGGTGCACCCAAATGACAAAGAAGGTGCTACACTAAAGTCAATTGACCTTGTTAGGAAAGCAGTAGCCAAGGTTAATAAGACTGTGGCTCTATTTCCTGGGGAAATTCCAGTTGAAAAACGGTGTCTGGTTATAGGTGGTGGAATTGCAGGCATGCAGACTGCCATAGATGTGGCAGACATGGGTTATGAAGTGATTATTCTTGAGAGGGAAGCCACAATAGGCGGGAAAATGGCAATCCTTGATAAAACATTTCCTACAATGGATTGCTCTGCTTGTATTTGTACCCCCAAAATGGTTGATGCAGCTCAGCATCCAAATATAAAGCTGTATACCCTTTCTGAGCTTGAGTCAGTGGGGGGATATGTAGGAAACTTTGAGGTTACTATTCGTAAGAAAGCCAGATATGTGGATATGCTTAAATGTACAGGCTGTGGAATCTGCGAGGCAAAATGCCCTAAAAAAGTAGTGTCTGAATTTGATTATGGAATGGGCAAAAGGCCCTGTATTTACAAGCCGTTTCCCCAGGCTGTGCCCAACAAGCCAATGATAGATCCCGAAAACTGCAGAAAACTAAAGGAAAACAAATGTGGGGTTTGTGCCAAGGTTTGTCCTACTGATGCAGTAAATTTTGAGGATAAGGATGAATTGGTAACTGAAAGATTTGGTGCCATTGTAATGGCTACAGGTTATGAGTTGTATGACTGGAAGAAAGACTTTGGTGAGTATGGCTATGGTAAATATCCTGATGTAATTGACGGTTTACAATTTGAAAGACTTGTAAACGCTTCCGGTCCAACCTTGGGTAAGATCAAGAGACCTTCAGATGGAGAAATACCCCAGGATATAGTTATAATCAAATGTGTTGGATCAAGAAGTACTGAAAAGGGGAAGACCTATTGCTCCAAAATATGCTGTATGTATACGGCAAAGCATGCCACACAGATTTTGGAGAAAAACCCAAATGCCAATGTATATATCTTCTATATGGATGTAAGAACTCCAGGTAAAATGTATGATGAATTTTATATGAGGGCAAAGGAAGGCTACGGCGCTACTTATTTGCGCGGTCAGGTTTCTAAAATATATCAGGAAGGAAAGAAATTAATTGTCAAGGCAGAAGATACCCTTGTTGGCAAACCTGTGGAGGTTAAGGCAGATATGGTTATCCTGGCAACTGCTGCAGCAGCTGTTAAAGACTCTTCAGAAATTGCTCAAAAAGTTGGCTTTTCCTATGACAAGGATGGTTTTTTTACAGAGGCCCATCCGAAGTTACGGCCCATTGAAACAAATACAGCTGGTGTCTTTTTGGCTGGAACCTGTCAAGGACCAAAGGATATTCCTGAAACAGTTTCCCAGGCAACAGCAGCAGCAGCCAAGGTAGGAGCCCTCTTCTCAAAAGATAAAATGGCTACAAATCCAATGATCAGTAGTGTTGACCAAGGATTATGCTCTGGATGTGGAATGTGCATTCCTGTTTGTCCTTATAAGGCAATTGAGCTGATAACCATTAAGGAACGTGTTCATGGTGGAGAAATTGAAAGACAAGTAGCAAATGTAAATGCTGGGCTATGTCAGGGCTGCGGGCCATGTACAGTAGCTTGTCGTTCCGGTGCTATTAATTTAAGAGGATTTACAAATCAACAGATTCTAGCGGAGGTGGATGCCGCATGTCAGTAGAACACAAAATCCCTGAAAGAGAAAAACAACAAGGTGAATGGACTCCGAAGATAGTAGGTTTTTGTTGTAATTGGTGTAGTTATGCAGGTGCAGACCTGGCTGGTACCAGCAGGTTCCAGTATCCCAGCAATTTAAGAATTATTAGGGTCCCATGTTCTGGTAGGGTTAACCCCCATATGGTTATTAGGGCCTTCCAAAAGGGAGCAGATGGTGTACTAGTTGCTGGTTGTCACCCAGGTGACTGCCACTATGCAACAGGCAATTATTATGCCAGAAGAAGGATGCTTGTCTTTAAAAGACTACTTGAATATGTGGGAATAGAGCCAGAGAGATTCCAGGCAAGGTGGATTTCTGGATCAGAAGGTCAAAAATTTGCTGAAAATGCCATTAAGCTTTCTGAGGAAATCAAGGCTCTAGGACCTAACAGGAAGTTGAGGGATGTCCGATGATGAATAAAATGACTGACAAGGCTAAAGAAGTGGCAAGAGAGTTGCTGGAAAAGCAGGAGGTTGATCTGGTAATCGGCTGGGAACGAGGAACCTTTGAAGATAAAACGGCACCACTTTTCATGAAAAAGCCGGAAGATGTAGAAAGGCTGGTTATTAATGAATATATAGTCAATAGCCTGGCAACCTACATGCTTCATTACAAGACCCATGGCGGGAAAATTGCCATATTTGTAAAAGGCTGCGATTCCAGGGGAATAGTAAGGCTTATTCAGGATAAACAGTTTACTAGAGAAAAGGTCTACCTTATTGGAGTTCCATGCAGTGGAATGAAGGAAGTTAATGAAAATGATGAGATGGTTGACTCTCCCAAGTGTGATGGATGTACACACCCAAATCCAGTTATATATGATGTTATTATTGGTGAGGAAGTGCAGCCCAAAAATCCAGAAAATAGATTTAAGGTTTTAGAGGATGATCTAAACAAGGTAGTTGAAGAAAGATGGAGTTCCTGGGCCAGTGAATACAACAAGTGCATCAGGTGTTATGCTTGTCAAAGAATCTGTCCTGCATGTAATTGCCGGGAATGTATTTTTGTTGATCAATCACAGGAATGGATAGAAAGAAGGGTTGACGAAACAGAAAATGGAACTTACTCACTAATCAGGGCATATCATATTGCTGGACGATGTGTTGAGTGTGGAGAATGTGAAAGGTCCTGCCCTGTTGGGCTTCCTATTATGAAGCTAAATAAAAGGATTGCAAAGGATATAGAAGACCTGTTTGGGCCATATGAAGCAGGGGTTGAT
>JAGXSK010000231.1 GCA_018333845.1 Clostridia bacterium
ATGCCAGAAACAGCAGAGGACAGAATTGTTATTGTTGATAAACTAATTAAAGACCTTACAAGCAATGGAGTGGCAGAAGATGACATTTATCTTGATCCTCTAGTAAAACCTGTAAGTACAGGTGACAAGGCGGGTTTGGAAGTTCTTGAAACTGTTAGATACATCAGAGAAAATTATCCAAAAGTCCATGCAATTTGTGGTTTAAGCAATATTTCCTATGGGTTGCCTAACAGAAAAATATTAAATCAAACTTTTATGATTCAAACAATAACCATGGGAATGGATGCTTACATTCTTAATCCACTTGATAAGAAGATGATGGGCTTCATATACTCATCCATGGCTTTATTAGGTCAAGACCCATTCTGTGGCAAATATCTAACTGCTCATAGGAGTGGTTTGTACGAAGAATAAAATTTAAAATTAAGGTGGAGGGACTGACTTTGAAATCATTCCAGATTACTTTACTTCCTGAAAACAGGAAGATTCAAGTAGCAGAGGAAAAAACCCTTCACTCAGCTTTATTAGATGCGGGAATGCATATAGAAGGTTCCTGTGGAGGAAAAGGCACCTGCGGCAAGTGCAAGGTTAAAGTCCTAGATGGAAAGAAGGCTTTAGCTAGAGAAGCAGGCAAGAAGCTTTCAAAGGAAGAAAGGGAGGCAGGCTGGAGATTAGCCTGCCTTATTCCTATTGAAGAGCATCTATCAATTTTATTGCCTCAAAAAGCTGAGGAAGGTGACAGGAAAACCAGCCTAAGCGGCAAGGACTACTATGACGTGGCCACCAGTTTTAAAAAGGTTAATATGGCCATTGACAAGCCAAACCTTGAGGATCAAAGGTCAGATGTTAATAGAATCATGGCAGCTCTGGGCGAGGGTGATTTTGATGTTTCTTTGCAGATAGTAGAAAAAGCACCTTATATTATTCGCCAATCAAATTATAATGCTACAGTTGCAATTTATGGCAAAAAGATAATTGACATTGAACAAGGAGACACCTCAAAGGAAATATATGGCGTTGCCTTTGATATTGGCACCACAACTGTTGTTGGCTCCCTGATAAACCTTATTACTGGACAGGTAATGGCTGCCCATGCAGAAGCAAACGGGCAGAGAAACTTTGGGGCAGATGTTATAGCAAGGATAACCTATGTATCTGAGAATGAAAAGGGCTTAGAGGTCTTAAAAAGCAAGGTAATTGAAACATTAAACAGTATAATCAATAATCTAACGGTTAATGCCAGGATTAATAAAGAAAATATATATAGTGTTGCTACAGTTGGCAATACTGTTATGCAGCATCTCCTTGTGGGTTCAGACCCAACTAATATTGCCATGTCTCCCTATATACCTGTTTTTCAGAACTCACTTAAGCTAAAAGCCCATTCATTGGGAATTAATGTAAATAGAGAGGCTGTTTTGTATACTACTCCTAATGTAGCAGGTTATGTGGGAGCTGATACAGTAGGGGTTGTCCTGGCCACTTTTTTAGAAAAAAGTGAGGACATTTTGTTGGCTGTTGATATTGGTACAAATGGAGAAATAGTCCTGGGAAACAGGGAAAGGATATTAGCCTGCTCAGCAGCAGCCGGCCCAGCCTTCGAAGGTGCCCAGATCAAGCAAGGTATGAGGGCAGCTGATGGTGCCATAGAGAAGGTAGAGATTACAGATGACGTATATATTGGGGTTATAGGAGATGCAAAACCCATTGGTATCTGTGGTTCTGGCCTTGTGGACGCTGTTGCCGAGCTGGTAAATGCAGGTATAATTAATAAAGGAGGAAGGTTGCTTCCACCAGACGAAGTGGCCCATTTGCCAGCCGCTTTAAAAAATAGAATTGTAGAGGGTCAACATGGCTTTGATTTTGTCCTGTATAAAGCTGAGCATGCAATGGAAAATGTGGTTTTAACACAAAAGGATGTTAGAGAACTGCAGCTTGCCAAGGGTGCAATTTATGCAGGTATTAAGATTTTGACCAAGGAGTTAGGTATTGAATTTAAGGATATTAGCCGCGTATTGCTGGCCGGGGCCTTTGGTAATTATATACAGGTGAAAAGCGCTAAAACAATAAACCTGCTGCCCCATGAACTTGACGTTGAGCAAGTAGGAAATGCAGCTGGAATAGGCTCAAGGATGGTTCTGGCATCTGATAAAGAAAAAGAAAGGGCATATTATATTGCTGACAAAATCAGGTATATAGAATTATCGAGCAGACCAGATTTTCAGGATGAATTTATGATGGCCATGGGTTTTGGACAGTAGAACCTGAAGTTTAAGGTTTTATTAAAAGAAGGAAAATTGCAAGAAATATAGAATGCTATAGTGGATAAAATATAATTAGGCGGAAAGACATCGGTAGAAAGGGAGATATTGCCCATGCTGCATTCTATAGAATTAAGAAGCCTTATAGGAGATGAAATTCTCCAAAAAATATTAAGCTCTTTTAAAAAAGCTACAGGATTAAGGGCTGTAATAGTAAATGCCAGGGGTGAGGGACGTATTGTTCCCACAGAATTTCCTGAAGATTGTAAATTGTGCCAGATTGTACGAGGATCGGCAAAAGGCCTTGAAAAATGTCAAAGATCCTATGAACGAGCAGGTAAAGAGGCAGCAAAATATGGTGGACCATATATATTTCGCTGCCACGCAGGCCTGGTAGGTTGGGCTGCACCATTAATGCTGGAGGATAAGTATTTAGGGGCAATAATTTGTGCCCAGGTGCTGATGTGGGAGCCTGAGGACTACTTTCTTGAAGAGATTAAAGAAATGTGCTCAGGGTTAGATGTGGACTTGGGCGAATTAACAGAGGCAACAAAATCTTTGGCAGTAGTTTCTCCCCAAATGGTTCAGGGAGCTGCAGACCTATTATTTGTTGTAGCAAATCATCTGATGAAAACAAGTCTTATCACACTTCAGCAGCGAAAGGAAATAAGTGAACAGCAGGCACGTCTTGGAGAAGAAATGTTTGCCAGGAAACAGCTTGAAGAAGCCTTTAAAAAGATTGAGACTCGTTCAAATAGGGTTTATGCCCTTGAAAAGGAGCAGGAGCTTGTTACAAAGGTGCGAAATGGTGATTGGGATGGCACCTACAGGGTATTAAATGAATTGCTGGCAGATATACTACAGAAGTACCCTGGTGATATCCAGGAGATAAAGACTAGAGCACTAGAATTGCTGGTAGTCATGTCAAGGGCAGCTGTAGAGGGTGGAGCTAATCTAAAAAATCTGCTTAGTCTCAATTCAAGATACATTGATGAAATGATGAGGCTGGATACCATTGAAGATCTCTGCTTGTGGCTTTTAAAAATCACTCAAAAGTTTGTAGATAGTGTAGATGATGGCGATGATATAAAGAATCTTCAGGTTATTCAGAAGGCAGCCGAATATATGAAAGCTAATTTCATTGAAAAACTCACTATAGATGACATTTCCCAGGCTGTGTATCTCAGTCCATGTTATCTAAGTAAGATTTTCAAGCAGGAGTTGGGATGTACAATCATGGAGTTCTTAACAAAAATCAGGATTGAAGAAGCTAAAAAACTGCTGAAGAATCCAAAGTACAACATAATGCAGGTTGCCAATGAAATTGGCTTTGAAGATCCCAGCTACTTTACCAAGGTGTTTAAGAGGAGTGAAGGAGTTACTCCCAGTCAATACAAGAGGAAAGCTTTATAAGTAGGGGGTAGTGCTGTGACAAAAGAGTATGAATATATTCTTAATGCAGTTATGGAGGGAGATGCCAACAGGGTTAGAGCACTTGTGGAAGATTTGCTTCTGCGAGGGTATAGTCCCCTGGACATTCTGAACTCTGGTTTGCTAAAGGGTATGGATAGGATTAGCACATTATTTAAAAATGATGAGGTATATATTCCTGAGGTCTTAATATCATCCAGGGCCATGCATGCAGGAATTCATGTTCTAAAACCATACCTTTCCAAGTCAGAGATGTCCATGTCTGGTAGAATATTAATTGGCACAGTGGCTGGTGACTTGCATGACATAGGGAAAAATTTAGTAATTATGATGTTAAGGGGAAAAGGTTTTGAAGTTATTGACTTGGGTATAGATGTCTCCCCAGAAGAATTTGTTAACGGAGTTAAAAGCCATAAACCTGACATTCTTGCCCTATCCTCCTTGCTGACCACAACCATGCCTGTTATACCTGAGACAATTAAGCTCTTGAAAAAAGAAGGTCTTAGAGATAGCATTAAGGTAATGGTTGGTGGTGGGCCCCTTACAAGGGATTATGCAGGAGCAGTAGGGGCTGATGCATATGGAGCCAGTGCGCAGCAGGCAGTAGAGGTGGCTGTTGAAATTATGAAAATAATTAAAAATAAATGTGGATGATTTTTGGCGGGAGAGACCTGTTTCAGGCGCCGAAGAAGCAAGGCAGTTTTCATTGCAAGGGAACTGTTGAAACTTTCAGGCAAAAGAACCGTTAAAAGGACACATCTCTGGAGAGTTTTCTAATTAAAGAAAACACCCAAGGGGAAACCGGCATATGTGTTATGTCGGATAATCTCTCAGGTTTCAGGACAGGGAAGACAGCTATTTTCTTAACGCTGTCTTTTTTCTTTTCAAAAATTTAAAAACATCATGATTAAGAAAAACAGATCTAAAAAAGAGAGGTGGTGCCTAACAGTCAAAGCTGCCCATAAAACATAATTTTAATGAAAGGGGTGAGTATACAGGGAAAGTTATTATTAAGCAAATAAAAAAAGGAGGCTGACAGCAAAGTGGAATTAAAATTGACACCTTTATACGAGGCTCATATAAAGTTGGGAGCCAAGATGGTTGACTTTGGTGGCTGGCATATGCCAGTTGAGTATCAGGGTATTATTGAAGAGCACATGGCAGTAAGAACAAAAGCCGGCTTATTTGATGTAAGCCACATGGGTGAGATATGGATAAGGGGGCAGGATGCCCTGGGCTTTGTTCAAAAAATGGTTACAAATGATGTTTCAAAACTTAACCAGGGTCAGATTCAATATGCCATTTTATGTAATGAAAAGGGCGGAACTGTAGATGATTTGCTTGTTTATAAAATGGCCCAGGACCAATTCTTGCTTGTTGTAAATGCAGGCAATAAGGAAAAGGACTTTAAATGGATGATGCAGCATAAAGCAGGGATAGTGGAAATCACAGATAAATCAGATAACACTGCCCAGCTGGCCATACAGGGGCCCATGTCATTAGAGATACTCCAGTCAATAACTGATATAAACTTGAGTAATATTAAATATTATTGCTGGGAGTATGGGGAAGTAAATGGCATTGAATGTCTGATCTCCCGTACTGGTTATACAGGAGAAGACGGCTTTGAAATCTACTTTGAGCCAGAATATGCACTTGACCTGTGGGAAAAGATACTCATGGCGGGGGCTGGAAATATTGTCCCTGTTGGTCTTGGGGCAAGAGACACACTGCGTTTTGAAGCAGGCATGCCCTTGTATGGCCACGAGCTAGGTGAGGATATATCCCCGCTAGAGGCGAGGCTTGGTAAATTTGTAGTCCTTGACAAGGAGTATTTTATTGGAATAGAAGCCTTGAAAAAGCAAAAGGCGGAGGGAGTTTCTAGAAAACTTGTTGGCTTTGAAATGGTTGACAGGGGAATTGCAAGGTCAGATTATCCTGTATTCGTTAATGAGGAAGAGGTTGGTTTTGTAACAACAGGCTCTCCCGCTCCCTTTCTAAATAAGAATTTAGGTAATGCCCTTGTAAAAGTAGAGTATGCTAATGTTGGTAGAGAACTACTAATTGATATTAGGGGTAAGAAGAAAAAGGCAGTTACTATTGCCACGCCATTTTATAAAAAAGGAGGAAATTTATAATGTATCCAGTTGATTTAAAGTATTCAAAAGATCATGAGTGGATTAGAGTGGACGGAAAGGAAGTTACTATAGGGATTACATTTCATGCCCAGGAAGCAATGGGGGATGTAGTGTTTGTTGAGCTGCCAGAGGTTGGTGACAGTTTTGAAAGTGGAGAATCCTTTGCAAATATAGAATCAGTGAAAGCAGTATCTGATTGCTATGCACCCTTTGGGGGAACAGTGACTGCTGTTAATGAAGCCCTGGAGGATTCTCCAGAGCTAATTAACACTGACCCCTATGGAGATGGTTGGATAATAAAAATGGAGACAGGGGATTTATCTGTACTGGACGGTTTGATGTCAGCCCAGGAATATCAAGAATTTCTCAAGGAGGAGGAGTAATGAGATACAGTCCTAATACAACGGAAGATAAAAGCCAGATGCTGCAAAGCATTGGGTACGGCAAAATTGAAGAGCTATTCCATGATATACCAGAGAATATTAGAAGGGCAGCAGTATTAGATGTTGGAGATGGCATGTCTGAATACGAGCTTAAAAAGCATGTGAAAAAAATAGCGGCAAAAAATCGCAGCCTTGATGAACTAACCAGTTTTATGGGTGCTGGAGCCTATGAACACTATATTCCAAGCTTTATCGATCAACTGCTTTTAAGGTCAGAGTTCTATACAGCCTATACTCCCTATCAACCAGAAATCAGCCAGGGAACCCTGCAGGCCATATTTGAATATCAGACCTTAATCTGCGAGCTAACCGGAATGGACGCTGCAAATGCCAGTGTATATGATGGAGCAACTG
Organism: Clostridia bacterium; assembly: GCA_018333845.1. GTDB lineage: Bacteria > Bacillota > DSM-16504 > Desulfitibacterales > Desulfitibacteraceae > Desulfitibacter. Next base: position 6,628 of record JAGXSK010000231.1, read on the forward strand.
CAGCTGCAGAGGCAGTTAGCATGGCTGCAGCAGCTGCCAGACGCAGCAAGATACTATACTCTAAAGGCTTGCATCCTGAATATATCCAAACCCTTAAAACCTATGCCTGGGCACAAGGCAATGAAATGATAGGCGTTGACTTGGACAGGGGGATTACTTCAATAACTGAAGCAGAAGCAAAGATGAGCAAAGATATTGCCTGCATAGTTGTACAATATCCTAATTTTTATGGTTGTGTGGAAGAATTACAGAAACTAGCAGAAATAGCCCATGACCAGAAGGCTCTTCTAATTGCAGTTAATAATGAACCTGTTGCCCTGGGATTGTTAAAAACCCCTGGAGAGCTGGGTGCTGATATTGTGGCTGGTGAGGGGCAATCTCTTGGGAATCCTGTTGCCTTTGGAGGACCCCATTTAGGATATCTGGCCGCTGCTGAAAAGTATGTTAGAAGGCTCCCGGGAAGAATAGTTGGCAGGACACAGGATATTGACGGCAAGCCAGGTTTTGTATTGACGCTCCAGGCCAGGGAACAGCATATAAGAAGAGAGAAGGCTTCCTCAAATATCTGCTCTAATCAGGCTTTATGCGCCCTTGCTGCCAGCATGGCAATGTGTGCCATTGGCAAGGAAGGCTTGAGGGAAATGGCAGAAACTAATCTGCAGAAAGCACATTATGCCTTTAAGAAGCTTACTTCCATAAAGGGAATAGAAGCAGCCTATCCCCATAGACCTTTTTTCAATGAATTTGTATTAAAAGTACCAGTACCTGCCTCGGAAATAATTGGAACCCTGGCAAAAGAGGGAATACTAGCTGGTGTTGACCTTGGCAAATTTGATGCCCACCTGTCTGATCACCTCTTGATATGTGTTACAGAACTAAGAACAAGGGAAGAAATAGACCACTTTGCTCAAAGATTGGGGGGTGCAGTATGAGAGAACCTGTAATATTTGAAAAAAGCAAACAAGGCAGGAGGGGTTGTTATTTGCCTCCATGTGATGTGCCTTCCCAGCCACTAGAGGAACTGATGCCCAGGGATTATCTAAGGGACAAAAAAGCCGAGTTTCCTGAAGTTGCTGAAATAGATGTGGTGAGGCACTTTACAAGGCTGTCTACTTACAACTATGGAGTGGATACAGGCTTTTATCCCCTTGGTTCATGCACAATGAAATACAATCCAAAGGTCAATGAAGAACTATCTAGATTAAGTGGTTTCGCAAAACTGCACCCTTACCAGCCTGAGGAAATGCTTCAAGGAGCCCTTGAACTTATGTACAACCTTGAAAGGGATCTGGCTAATATAGCTGGAATGGCCAGGGTCAGTCTGCAGCCTGCTGCAGGTGC
>JAGXSK010000232.1 GCA_018333845.1 Clostridia bacterium
ATAATGTTATCAGTCAAAGCTATGGACGGGATTATAGTCAAAATTACATCCAAGGTCACGGTCAAAGGGGAGTGCATCCTAGTTATGGCACAGGTTATACGCTGGAATATGCAGGGTTTCTAAGAATCTAGCTGTTGATTTTATTCTTTTGTCCATTGTCTTTTCAATATTGAACTGGCTTCTAGGCTCAGGTCTTGCTAATTTTATTTTCTTTTTTGCCGGAGCAGCCTATTTCATACTCCTTGAAAGCAGTCCCCAGCAGGGTACCATTGGGAAGAAGCTAATGAGGATAAAGGTAACTGATATTAACGGTCAGCAAATATCAACCACCCAGGCAGCCATCAGGTATTTTTCTAAAATTATCTCGGCAGTAATATTATATATTGGCTTTATCATGGCAGCCTTTACAAAGCAAAAGCAGGGTCTTCATGACATTATTGCTAAAACCCTGGTAATCAAAGGAGAATAGGCTCACATTACAATAATTTACAATAAAGGGGAAGCGAGGTGTTTTTCTTGGTTGGTCACAGGGAGGATTTTACCAGCCATGACACTAACAGCCATAAGCTAGAATGGGAGGTTTCCGCTTCAATTCTAACAAATAAACACATATTAAAGCAGTTATTCTGGGTTTTTCAAATTTCAGTAGGGTTTGTGCTGATACTTATTTTTCTGATACAGGCTCTGGATCCCTACACACAAATTACTCTGGATTTTGTAAAATTTTTAGGACAGCTTTACTTCATAATGTTGGGTATACTGTCGGTATGCCTTGCTATAGGCTATTTAATTATAATGGGAGCACGTTATGATTTTCTTTTTACCCTGGATAGCAATGGGATAATGGAAAGCCCTGGAAGAAAACAGGGCAGGAAAAATGCCATAACTTACATGCTGGCGATAATTGGAGGTTTGTTTTCTAGAAACCCAGGATTGGCAGGAGCGGGACTGATTGCCATGTCAAGGCAGAAGAATTATATTAGCTGGCAGGACATTAATAAAATGGAGGTTGATCCCCGGTCAAGAACCATCATCTTAAAAAGAGACAAACGTCTCCTTATGATAGTGTTTTGCACAAAAGAAAATTTTGAAGAAGTAAAAGATAGAATAAAAAGCTACCTTGAGGGTCAGGCTTGACAAATTGACATTTTATTTAGGCCACTCCTCTTTAATATAAAAAATAGCCCAGATGCTTGTAGTTAAACATCTGGAGCTATCTTTTTTTTCTATTCTATTATACCCCTCTATTATACCCCTCTATTATACCCCTCTATTATACCCCGTCCAAGTGTATATGCTGCCAATTGAAGCAAGTCACATAAATCAGTCCTGGTAGATGTAATAGCAAGATGCATTTTTAGTTTTGAGATAAGAAATTTAACAAAAATTTAATTAAAACTTGACAAAATCTTAATTAAAATAAACTGCACTTATTATATACTTTTCATAATTGCATTTAGACTTAAATATACCAATATTTTAAAATATAATCTTGCTAAAAATTGTTAGATTTTAAATAAAAAATAACTTTAATATTATCTTCTTTGTTTTATTGTAAAAAAAATATTAAAAATAGAAGGATTATCCAGCTAAAAAATCTAATTATATTTAATATATACAATATCCAAGCTTTTGGTGGAAAGGGGTTTTGCATAATGAATACAGAAGCAATTAATGAGTACAATGCATATCTGTTTCATCAAGGTACCAATTACCAGAGTTATAAAATGTTTGGTGCACACCTTACAGAGCAAAATAGCGAAAAGGGTGTATTATTTAACCTTTGGGCACCAAAAGCAAAGCGAGTAAGTGTTGTGGGTGAGTTTAATAACTGGTGTAATAAAGACCATAATATGACAAAAATGTCTGATTCAGGAATATGGTCTATTTTTATTCCTGGACTTGGGGAAGGCACTTTATATAAATATGAAATTCACACCCATTCTGGAGAAATCTATCTTAAGGCTGACCCCTATGGAGTGTGTTCTGAAAAGCGGCCCTGTTCAGCGTCTGTAGTGTTTAATCTGGACGGGTTCAACTGGACTGATGGTGATTGGTTGGAGAAAAGGAGCATGTCTAGTGTCTACGATGAACCCCTTCTCATCTATGAGGTCCACCTTGGTTCATGGAAGAGGAAGGAAAACAATGATTTTCTTACCTATAGAGAACTGGCGGAAGAGCTTGTGGACTATGCAGCCAAAATGGGATATACCCACATTGAGTTAATGCCTGTAATGGAGCATCCCCACGATGGATCGTGGGGCTATCAGATAACAGGATACTATTCTGTCACCAGTCGTTTTGGCACACCCCATGACTTCATGTACTTTGTCAATAAATGCCATGAAAAGGGTATTGGCGTGATACTTGACTGGGTGCCAGGTCACTTTTGCAAGGACGGCCATGGACTGTTCAACTTTGACGGAACACCCATGTATGAATACCATAATCCCATAAAAAAAGAAAATGTCCAGTGGGGAACAGCAAATTTTGATCTAGGCAAGCCTGAAGTTAGATCCTTTCTCATATCAAATGCACTATTTTGGATGGACATGTATCATATAGACGGCTTAAGAATTGATGCTGTAGCCAGCATGCTTTATCTAGATTATGCTAAAGAACCTGGCCAGTGGGAGCCAAACCAATTTGGCGGCAGGGAAAACCTGGAAGCAATAGAATTCATGAAAATGATAAATCAAGCTGTTTTTGAAAAGTACCCTAATACCTTGATGATTGCAGAGGAATCCACGTCTTGGCCCCTGGTAACCAAACCAACTTATATGGGAGGCCTGGGCTATAACTATAAATGGAATATGGGCTGGATGAATGACATGCTCAAGTACATGGAAATGGATCCCATATACAGAAAATGGCATCATAACCTGATTACCTTTTCATTTTTCTATGCTTTTTCCGAAAATTTTATTCTTCCCCTGTCCCATGACGAAGTGGTCCACGGCAAGAAATCCTTGATTGATAAAATGCCTGGAGATTATTGGAGGAAGTTTGCAGGTCTTAGAACTTTATATGGTTATATGATGACCCATCCAGGCAAAAAACTTTTATTCATGTCAGGGGAATTTGGTCAGTTTGCCGAGTGGGATGAGAAAAAAAGTATTGACTGGCACCTGTTGGAATATGAAATGCATGGAAAACTTCACAACTATGTAAAAGCCCTTAACCACCTGTATTTAAAGGAAAAGGCTTTATGGGAGCAGGACCATGAATGGCAGGGATTTAAATGGATTGATCCCAACAATTATAATCAAAGCATCATAGTTTTTTTAAGGTACTCTAAAACCCCTGGCGATTATTTAATTGTCATCTGCAATTTTACTCCAGTTGTATATGAAAACTACAGAATTGGAGTTCCGGAGCTAGTTGAATATAATGAAGTTTTCAATAGTGACAAGGATATTTTTGGAGGTTCCAATCAGTTAAATGATGCAATTAACATGGCTGAGCCTTTAAGGTGGCATAATCAACCTTATTCAATCCAGATCAAGGCTCCTCCAATGGCTGTGGTTGTTCTAAAACCTGCAATAAACAATTGCCTTGCATACAAGGGAAAGGAGTGTTAGCCCAAATGAGGAAAAAAGAATGTGTTGCCATGATACTAGCTGGCGGACAGGGAAGCAGGCTGGGAGTCCTTACAAAAAACATAGCTAAACCAGCAGTTCCCTTTGGCGGCAAATACAGGATAATTGATTTTACCTTGAGTAACTGCTGCAACTCTGGGATAGATACTGTTGGAGTGCTGACCCAGTACCAGCCTTTGATTTTGAATACTTATATAGGCATAGGCAGTTCATGGGATCTAGATAGAAATAGCGGCGGAGTAACTCTTTTACCACCTTTTGCCAAGGAAAGGACCAGGGAATGGTACTCTGGTACAGCTAATGCCATCTATCAAAATATTAATTTTATAGATTCATATGATCCTGAATTCGTCCTTGTCCTTTCAGGAGACCACATTTACAAGATGGACTATTCATTAATGCTGGAATTCCATAAAAAGTGTCAATCCCAGGCAACTATAGCTGTTAAGGAAGTACCCTGGGAGGAAGCAAGCAGATTTGGAATCATGAATACAGATGTTAATTACAAGATTACCGAATTTGAGGAAAAGCCAGAACAGCCAAAAAGCAATCTGGCATCTATGGGTATTTATATTTTTGATTGGAAGTTGTTAAAAGAATATCTTGAAAAAGATGAACATAATCCCAATTCATCAAATGACTTTGGCAAGGATGTAATACCAATGATGCTGTCTGGGGGAGTTAACATCTTTGCTTATCCCTTTAGCGGTTACTGGAAAGATGTAGGTACCATTGAAAGCCTCTGGGAAGCAAACATGGAATTAATATCTGAAGAATCCCTGCTTAATCTGCGGGATGAAAAGTGGAAGATTTATTCGGCAAATGGATCCCATCCCCCTCATCTTGTTGGTCCAGACGCTAAAATAACCATGGCCCTTGTTAATGATGGGTGTGCAATCTGGGGATATGTTGAGCATTCAGTAATTTTTACTGGGGTCCATATTGGGCAAAACTCTTATGTAAAAGATTCAATAATCATGCCTAATGTTAAAATTGGTGCAAATGTAAGAATTAACAGGGCAATTATTGGAGAAGAAACAATTGTTGAGGATAACAGCATCATTGGCTTTTTTAATGATAACCAGTCTAAAGAAACCTCAATGGAAGTCGACAGTGAGATTATTGTAATTGAAGAACAAATGATTATCAGAAATAACACCATGATTAAAAAAAGTACTGCTTAGGAGATGGAGCATTATGAAAAATGTTATGGGAATTTTAAAGCTTACTGAAAGTGAAAAGTATTTAAGGGAAATAACAGCTTATCGTGGTGTTAGTTCAATTCCCTTTGGCAGCAGATATCGGCTGATAGATTTTATTTTATCAAACATGGTTAATTCAGGGATTAATAATGTGGGAGTTTTTACCCACGAAAAATCTCGTTCCCTTGTGGACCATCTTCGTTCCGGCAAATGGTGGGATCTTCACAGGCTAAACAACGGGTTATTTATCTTGCCAACTGAAGCAATTAGTCAACCTCGCATTCCCTTAAGGGGTGATCTGGAAATATTTCAAGCTCATATTGACTACCTTAACAACAGCTCCCAGGAATATGTTCTGATTACAAACAGTAATATGGTCTGCAATATAGATTTTAAAAAAGTGTTTGACTATTACAAGGAGCAAAAAGCTGATGTGGTACTAGTCTATAAAAAAGACAGCCTTTACACAAATGACTTTGATCATTTAACCCTTATGGATATTAATGAAAAGCAAAGAGTTGTAGATATTGAAGACTGTCCATTGCGGCCGCGATTTGAAAATGTTTTTATGGATATGACTATTATGAAGAAATCCCTGCTTTTAGATATTATTAACACATGCTGTGCCCGGGGCGGAGCTGACCTGCTTAAAGACGGTCTTATTAAAAATATTGATAAGCTCAAAATTTTTGGTTTTCACCATGAAGGGTTTTTAGCTAGAATAACCACCATGGAAAGTTATTTCAAATATAGTATGGAATTGCTTCAGCCTGGGGTATGGTATGAATTATTTAATAGTTCAAGGCCAATTTATACCAAGGTAAAAAATTCTCCATCCACTGAATATCACAAGACTGCCAGGGTAAAAAATTCCTTAATCGCAAGCGGCTCTTTAATTGAAGGGATTGTTGAAAACAGCATAATCTTCAGGGGTGTTGCTGTATATAAAGATGCCGTGGTAAAAAACAGTATTGTTATTTCAAAAAGCATAATTGAAGAAAAAGCTTGCATTGAAAATGTTATCCTGGATAAAGATGCAAGGGTTTCCAGAAATAAAGTGCTCAAGGGTGATATCAGGTATCCAATTTTCATTGGAAAGAAATCTGTAATCTAAAAAAGGAAGGTGATTTAAGTGAAAGTGCTTTTTGCTGCCTCTGAGGCTGCTCCCTTTGTAAAAACTGGAGGACTGGCAGATGTGATAGGCTCATTACCACGTGAAATTAAGAATCATGGTGTTGATGTGCGGGTTATCCTTCCCAAATATGGTGAAATACCTGATGCCTTTAAAAAGAAAATGGAAGTAATAAAAAGATTCACAGTACCCATAGGCTGGCAGGACCAGTATTGTGGAATTGAGATGCTAACATATAAAGGCACAGTATTTTATTTTCTAGATAATGAACAGTACTTTAAAAGGCCAGAGCTTTATGGCTACTGGGATGATGGTGAGAGATTTGGCTTTTTCTGCAGGGCTGTACTGGATAGTCTACCCTATTTAGATTTTAAGCCTGAAATAATTCACAGTCATGACTGGCATGCAGCCATGGTTAACACCCTGCTGAACATCCAATATAGAAATAGCGAGTTTCACAGCAATATAAAGACAGTCTTTACAATCCACAATTTGCATTACCAGGGTGTATTTCCTGGCAATATTCTGGAACTGTTTGGAATAGGTTATAGTCATTTTAACATTGATGAGCTTGAATTTCATGGCAATGTAAACTTTATGAAGGGTGCACTGGTTCACTCTAACATATTAACTACTGTCAGTAAAAGTTATGCCCAGGAAATTCAAACACCTTATTATGGACATGGTTTAGATGGACTATTAAGAAAAAGAAGCAATGACTTGCATGGAATTATCAATGGAATAGACTATGATGAATATAATCCAGAAAGTGACAAGCACATTTTCAAGACCTATTCCAGCAGGTCTATTAGCAATAAAAGAATTAATAAATTAAAACTCCAGAAACTGCTGGGACTTCCTGTGACAAATTGTGTGCCAATCGTGGCAATAATATCCAGACTGGTGCCTCAAAAGGGTTTGGACCTTATAAGTCATGTTCTGGATGATATTTTAAATGAAGATATCCAGTTAATTGTTCTGGGAACTGGACTAAAGGAATATGAAGATCTGTTTAAAAAGGCAGCAGGTCAATATCCTGATAAAGTTTCTGCCAATTTCATGTTTGATGAAAAATTGGCCCGTAGAATCTATGCAGGGGCTGATTTCTTCTTAATGCCATCCATATTTGAACCTTGCGGCATAGGCCAGTTAATTGCCCTGCGCTATGGCACCATCCCCATTGTCAGGGAAACTGGCGGGTTAAAAGATACAGTAACTTCTTACGACGAATTGAATACACATGGTAATGGTTTTACTTTTGCCAATATAAATGCCCACGATATGTTATACACTATCAGGAGGGCCATTGCATATTTTAATAATAAGCAGGAATGGACTAGAATAAGGAAAAATGCCATGGAATGTGATAACAGCTGGAAAAAGTCTGCTTTACAATATGTAAACTTATATGATAAATTGCTTGGAAGAGAGACATAAACAGGATTCTTGTCTTCAGTTGGAGTTTCCCCCTGGATTAGTTCAACTAGAGTCCAGCTGAACTGTCTGAACCAGGTTTCACTGTCATGACTCCATCTGAAGATTAGAAACCCTTATCCAGGGGCTTAGCACCACTTATCTACAACCTATAGAGGATGGAAATTAGTGGTGGTTAGCCAGCGGATAAATTTTAAAATGGGGGTTGAAATTGTGTTTAATGACAAACAAGTTTTTAAAGAAGCTTTTTTGAATAAGCTTGCCAGCATCAGGGGAAAAACTCTACAAGAGGCATCACCCATGGATATTTATCTTGCCTTTGGAAAACTAATTATGGATTATATCAGCAAGAATTGGGTCCAGACAAATCTGGACTACAAGGAAAAGGAAGCAAGGCAGGTTTATTATTTTTCCATGGAATTTTTGCTGGGCAGACTCATGGGACAGAACCTGGTAAACCTTGGCATTAGGGAGGTTTGCCAGGAAGGCTTTAAAGATCTGGGAATAAAGCTAGAAGAAGTAGAGAGTCTTGAGCCAGACGCAGGCTTGGGAAACGGCGGCCTGGGCAGGTTGGCTGCTTGTTTCATGGATTCATTGGCTTCTTTAAAGTATCCCGGACATGGATGTGGTATCAGATTTAAATATGGGCATTTTGAACAAAAAATAATTAACGGTTACCAGGTGGAGCTGCCTGAAAACTGGTTAAGGGAAGAAAATGTATGGGAAATTAGAAGGGCAGACAAGGCAGTTGAAGTAAGATTTGGCGGCAACGTCCGCATGGAAGTAGTAGAAGGTAAAATGGTTTTTCACCATGAAGATTATGAATCTGTTCTGGCCGTGCCATATGATGTGCCCATTATTGGCTGTGACAACAAGACTGTAAACACACTGCGTTTGTGGAATGCTGAAATTGCAGTTAATGATTTTGACTTTCCATCTTTTACCCATGGTGACTATTTAAAGGTCATTGAATACAAGCGGTCTGTGGAAGCAATATCCCAGCTATTATATCCTGATGACAGCCACCATGAGGGCAGGGTGCTGCGTTTAAAGCAGGAATACTTTCTGGTGTCTGCCGGCTTGCAAAGCATAATCAGGACCTACAAGAAAAAATCCAGATCTCTAGCCTATCTCCACAAGAAAGCAGCCATCCACATTAATGATACCCATCCTGCCCTTGCCATACCTGAGCTCATGAGAATCCTCATAGATGAAGAAGGAATGGGCTGGAATGAGGCCTGGTCCATAACCACTGAAACCATCTCTTATACTAACCATACTATTCTGGCTGAAGCTCTAGAAAAATGGCCTGTAGATATCTTTAAATCACTTTTGCCAAGAATATACATGATTGTTCATGAAATTAATGAGCGTTTTTGCGGCCAGCTCTGGAATAAATATACTGGAGACTGGCAAAAAATCAGGGAAATGGCCATTATTGCCGATGGATATGTTAAAATGGCCCATCTGGCCATAGTTGGCAGCTACAGTGTTAACGGAGTTGCCAAAATTCACACGGATATATTGAAAAAATACGAGCTAAAAAACTTCTATGAGTTTTATCCCTATAAATTTAACAATAAAACTAATGGAATTACCCATAGAAGGTGGCTTTTAAAAGCTAACCCTGCACTAGCAGACCTTGTTACCGAGTGTATTGGGACAAATAGTTGGATTAAAGAGCCTGAAAGGTTGATTGATTTCCTTAAGTGCAAGTCAGACAACAGTGTGCTAGCCAGACTGGAAGAAATTAAAAGACAAAACAAGATAAAACTGGCAGAACTAATAAAGCAAAATACTCTGGTCAATGTAAGTTGTGATGCAATTTTTGATGTCCAGATAAAAAGGCTCCATGCTTACAAAAGACAGCTTTTAAATGCCCTCCATATAATGCATTTGTATAACAGGCTTGTAGAAAATCCTGACCTGGATATTGAGCCAAGGGTATTTATTTTTGGTGCCAAGGCTGCTCCTGGATACTATTATGCAAAAAACATCATCAAGCTTATAAATACCATTGCCTTTAAAATCAACGATGACAAAAGGATTAAAGATAAGCTGAAAGCAGTCTTTTTGGAGAACTACAGGGTTTCCCTGGCAGAAGCCATCATACCTGGATCCGATGTAAGTGAGCAAATATCCACTGCAAGCAAAGAGGCATCTGGTACGGGCAACATGAAGTTCATGATGAATGGTGCAGTCACCATAGGAACATTAGATGGAGCAAATATAGAAATCTTGGATGCTGTGGGAAGTGAAAATATTGTTACTTTTGGCCTAACTGACAGGGAAGTATTAACCTTTTATCACCATGGAGGTTATAATTCCTGGGAAATCTATAACAGTGATGAAAGGGTTAAAACCATTCTTGATCAATTAGTAAGTGATTTTCTGCCGGCACCCCAGGGGGAATTTACCACTATCTATAAATCTCTCCTTCATAACAATGACGAGTTTTTTGTATTAAAGGATTTTGCTCCCTATGTGGATGCCCAAAGCAGAATTGACAAACTCTACAAAAACAAACGAAAGTGGAACGAAATGTGCTTGGTAAATATAGCCCATTCTGGAAAATTTTCCAGCGACAGGACCATTAATGAGTATGCAAGGGAAATATGGAACATAAAACCTTTTACTATTAAATAAGTGGTGATTACATGGAAAATCTAAAAATATATCACAACACCCATGATTTGTTTTACAGAGAGCCTTTTGGTGCATTGCCATGCAATTCAACAGTAAAACTTAAAATACAGACTTTTGATATAAAACAAATAAACAT
>JAGXSK010000233.1 GCA_018333845.1 Clostridia bacterium
TCTACTTTTCTTCTCAAAGCTAAAGCTCTTTGGAACCACCTGCATAGCAGGTGGTTTTCGTTATACAAAAAAACAGATGGTTTCTGTATTCCACAGGAACCATCTGTGCTTCTTAAAAAATAATGCTGTGGAGATTTAAAATGTATTAGGACATACCAAACTTAGCTCTCCATTCTTTTCCTACCTCTTCCATATCAGAATCTTTCCAGGTCCTTCTCAGTCTATTAAGTACTGGCATTCCATGATTAAATTCTACAAGCCAATTTTTAGCAAATTCCCCTCTTTCAGTTTCTTCAAAAATCTTTTTGATTTCATCATAGTTGATAACTCTAGGGCCGGAAGTTCTTACTGCAAATTCACAAGTCCTGCTGGCTCTTTTTGTGAGATATTCTTCAATTCCCACTTCATCAATGTCATCAATAATTGAACGAATAGACCTAATTGCTTTAGCATAAGCAAAAGACTTAGGATATCCATTTTCTGACATAATCTCATAAATTGCTCGCATTAAGTGAATTGTTCCGCCATAAAGCACCTGCTCTTCAAAGTTATCCCCCTCAGTTTCCTTTTGGAAGGAAAGGTAAACAGTTCCAACTCTTGTGCTGCCCACACCTTTAGCTATAGCCAGAGCTTTTTCCTTTGCTTTGCCCGAATAGTCCTGATCAACTGATACTGCACCATAGATGCCTGAGCCTTCCAGGTATTTTTGTCTTACCACGGGTCCTGGCCCATTGGGAACAAATAATATTACATCAACATTTTCAGGCGGCTGGATTGTTCCATATAAAATTGCAAATCCATGGGCAAAGCTTAAGGTTTGCCCCTCTCTTAAATGTTCATGAATAGACTCATAATAAGCAGCTGGTTGAGCTGGATCCTGCAGTAAAATGTGCACAATGTCAGCTTGCTTAACCGCATCTGCAATAGACATAACCTCAAATCCATCCTTTTCTGCATTTTCCCAGTCAGGATATCTCCATTTGGGTCCTGCACCGATTATTACCTTTACATTACTATCCCTTAAATTGTTTGCTTGAGCTTTTCCTTGACTTCCATAGCCAATAATAGCAATAGTCTGACCATTTAAAATATCCATGCTTACATCTTCATCCCGATATATCTTTTCTGTAAAAGACACAATAAATTACCTCCTTCAGATAAATGGTGTTTTATTTATTAGTGCAGGTGCTAAAGTTTGTCAATCCGTAAAACAGCTTCTAGCAGCACATCACATCCTTCCTTTATATTTTCATAAGGTGTATATTCTTCAGGAACGTGACTGCGACCATCTTTGCTAGGAATAAATATCATACCAACATCTGTGATTGATGCTATTATAGCTGCATCATGTACTGCACCGCTATTCATCCTGCAATAAGGAATATTTTTTTCCTTTACAACCTCTTCAATTAGGTCAGTAATTTTCTCAGATAGTAATACTCCTGACGATACTGCTATTTTTTCAATTTTAAAAGTCAAATTATTATTAGCACTTACTTTGTTTACATAGGCTTTAACAGCTTGTGAAATATTGTCCATAGCTCGATTGTCCACATCTCTAATATCTACGGTAAATTTCACACTATGAGGAATTGCGTTAAAGATATTAGGAACACATTCAATTCTTCCTACAGTGGCAACAGATGAAGACAACCCATTTTCTTTAACAATTGCAGGTATTGCTGAGATTATTTGCCCAGCAGCAACCATAGGATCTGTTCTAAGATTCATGGGTGTTGCTCCAGCATGATTAGATAATCCTACCAATTCAATGCTATAAGCTTTGATACCTGCTACCCCTTTAACTACTCCAATAGATAATTGATTCCTTTCTAAAAGTACGCTTTGCTCAATGTGAAGCTCTAGCATTGCTTTAATGCTTTTAGGATTGACAATGCCCTTATCAATTGAATCAGGGTCTAGACCCTTTCTTTTCAGTACATCATAATAACTTTCTCCTCTAGCATTTTTTAAGCGTTTAATATCTTCAAGCTTTAATTGCCCTGTAAATGCTTTGCTGCCAGCTGTTGGAACTCCAAAATTTGATCCTTCTTCTTCTGCAAAAACCATCAATTGCACTGGATGATTTAAAGCAACATCATTTTCTATTATCACTCTAATTAGTTCTAGTCCTGCCACTATTCCAACAACTCCATCATACTTTCCGCCATACAGAACAGTATCTAGATGTGAGCCTATCATAATAGCTGGTAAATTGGGCTCTTTACCTTCTAACCTTCCACTAACGTTACCAATACCATCTACTATAATTTTCAAACCCAGCTTCTTCATTATCTGAATAAGATATTCCTTAACCTCCTGATCTTCCCTGGTATAGGAAAATCTTGTGCATCCCTTTTCAGGTGTACTGTTGAACTTACTTAAGTTTTCAATATCATTTTTTATTCTTTCTAGAGAAGTTCCCATGTTTTCCATGCTTCTATCCTCTTTTTCGGTATGTTTATGATATAATTTTTTCTATGATTTTTATAGCAACCCCTTTATCTTAACTTGCTAAACCAATCCATAATCAATTATCCATTCTTTCTAAGTTATGTGGTGTTCATTGGCTACCTCTATACACAACCTTAACTCCCTGACCAAAGGTTCTCACAAGTTCGTCGCCACTGTCTCACACGAATATACCCTCAAAAAGATTTTATAACCCTATCTTTCCTTACTAAATCTTTCTTAAAGGATTTTGCTATAAACTTAAGTAATATCCTATGGTATTTTAAGATAATATTTAAGAGAATTAATTATCCTAGTTTGGATAAAAGATATTTTATATTATGCTGCAGCAATAAATTCCATGAGTTTCCCTGATGAGGATAAAAACCCCAAGGTTTTTTATCTATGATTGATAATGATATGTATGAATTTTTTGTCTATTATTTAAAGTAAATAAGAACCATAACCTAAATCAATATTTTACGATAGGAGGTGTATCTTTTTAAGTTATCTCAAAATTTAAAACATGGGAGGTATCATATGTTTAAGAAATTTACACTTACTACTTGGATAGTCATAGGCATGGTGTGCGGAATTATAGCTGGGTTAGTTTTTGGTCCTGTGATGGGCGAGTTCAAGTTTATAGGTGACATTTTTCTGCGGTTAATTCAGATGTCTGTTGTTCTGCTGGTTATGGGTGCCGTTATAGAAGCTGTTGGGTCAATTAAACCTAGAGAATTAGGAAGGCTAGGTGGAAAAACAGTAATAGGTTTTATGATTACAACATTCATTGCTGCAACTATAGGAATTATTTTAGCTAACACTATTAAGCCAGGTGCAGGTATTCCCATGATAGAATTAGAAACTGAAATAAAACCTCCTGACTCAACTTTTATTGAGATGCTAGTTAACTTCTTCCCAACAAATATTATCAACGCCATGGCTAACGCTAATATGATCCAGGTAATTGTATTTGCAATGTTATTTGGCCTTGCCCTAAGTATTATAGGCAAAAGTGAGAACGAAAACAAAATTATAGCCCTTATCAAGGATTTTAATGCAGCAATTCTCAGCCTTGTAAAAATAGTTATGAAAATGGCTCCCATTGGTATTTTTGCGTTGTTAGGTTGGGTTACAGGAACCATTGGTATTATAGTTATTATTCCTCTAGCTAAGTTTTTAATTGCCATGGCCATTGGCTCGGGATTAATGTTATTATTGTTCATTACTCTTGTATCAATTTATGGCAAAATAAATCCTATTCGTCTTGCCCGTAAATTCTATAGAATGGCATTAGTAGCCTTTACTACTACATCATCAGCCATCACCCTTCCAGTTAAAATGGCTGATGCAGAGAATCTAATTGGTATTAGCAAAAGGGTGTCCCGTTTAGTTAATCCTCTTGGAATGAGTATCAACAGCGATGGTTTAGCACTTTATTTAGCTCTAGCCTGTATTACTATAGGACAGTTCTTTGACTTGAATCTAACTCTTACTCAACAAGTTACAATAGTTGTAATGTCAGTTCTTGCTACTCTGGGAACGGTAGTTGTCCCTGGTGGTGGACTAGTTGCCCTGGCAATTGTTCTTCCTGCAGTCGGACTCCCTTTGGAAGGAATCGCTATTTTGGCAGGCATTGACTGGTTTTCAGGTATGTTCCGGACTGTTATGAATGTTATTGATGATGTAATTATAGCTCTTTTCGTGGCAATAAGTGAGGGTGAATTTGATCGTGATATCTTCATGAGTGATGAAGTCAGCAAAGCTCCAGATAGCATTAATATATAAAGTATTACTTTTTCATGTTAGTCTTCAAGTTAATAAAAAAATAGGGGGAAGCTGATTAAAGCTCCCCTTTATTTTTATTACCCGTAAAATATTCAAGCAAATAAGTTGCTCATTTTCACTGCTCAATGGTTTTTCTATTTTAGTGTTAGACAAAATGATAATTAAGATATCTCAATATCTTTAACCCTAATTCCAGTTCTAAACGAACTTTATTATCTTCTATATCAACATTTGTTATTTTTTTGATTTTTTCCAGCCTATACAAAATAGTTTTATAGTGAATAAACAATTCTTTAGCTGCTTTACTCGCATTACCATTATATTTTAGAAAAACTTCCAGGGTGTTAATGAACTCAGATTGATTATTTTTGTCATGCTCTATTAGCTGATTTAAGGCCTCTGGCATAAATTCAGCCAAGCCTTTGCGATCACCAAATTTACATATCATTCTATAAACACCTAATTCGGAAAACTCCAAGATGAACTCCTTGCCATAAATTACCTTTCCGAAATTAATTGCATCTTTTGCTTCTCCATAGCTTTTGGGAAGCTCATTAATTGAAAATGCCGTGCTCCCAATTCCTATTGCTGCTAATAAGCCGTCATAATGTTTGTTTATCTTCTTCTTAATTGCCCCAGCTAACTTTTTCATTTGCGTTAGCTGTTCCTGTTTAGATGTATCAGCCGGCCATAGGATCACTATTGAATTGCGTTTAGTACCTAGAATAGCTTTATTGCTAAAATTATTTGCCACATTTGTTACTATACTAAAGAGATCCCTTTTAATTTGTTGAATTAGCATGCTATCTTTAGCTTTCTTATACTTAACGTAATCATTTATACTATCAAAGTCTACCAGCATAATTGTATAGGGCCTATTTAAATTCCAACCAATAATCTCTGCCCTCTCATAAATACTATCATCCCCTGGTACTATTTTCCCTTTGAGTAATTCATCAATTAGATCATTTTTATATTTTTGTTCCACTTCTGCAGCTGCAAATTTTTTAAGCATTTCTAGGCTAACCACTGTTGCAGCATGTTCAAGTGGAATAAAATCCATTTCTTTGAGTTTTTTGTTTATTTCAGTTACACATAAATAAACTTTATTCTGACTTATATTTTTTATAGGCACAACAACTTGGGAAATATTATCCATGTTTTCAAATTTGGGGCATATTTGTCGATAATAGGAAAATCTATCATTTAAATTTTCTCTTTCCAAATCTGTTTCTGCGATACATGTCAAAGCAATTTCTGGATTAGTTGATGCAATACATTTATAATTTTTATCATAAATAGCAACAGGATTGCCAACTAACTCTTTTAATGTGCTAATTATTTTTTCAAAGCCTTGATTTGTTAAAGCCAGGGCAGTAAATCGGTCATGGACTTCTTTATAGTAGTTAAGTTTTGAAACCTTGTCATTAAAAAGTTCAGCCATAATGGGATACATGGCATCTGTAAACTTAACATGGCCTGGCAGCTCAATTACAGGGAAACCCAGCTCGTTGCCACTTTCAATAATTTCCTGGGAGACATTTTCAACAAAGCGCTGTGTTTTGACTACCAGAGCACTAACTCCTTTTTCCATGAGCTTCAATACTAATTCTCGTTGCGCCTTAGAATCACCGTAAATTGAATACAAGCTAGTAAGCAGCAGCTCCCCACCAGTTAGCCAATTTACTATGTCGGGAGCTTCCATTATAGTAACACCAGTTACAGTATTATCAATTCTTTCTCCTCCCGCTACAACTTTTGCGTCTTTAAAAGGAGGCATCTGGAGGATCTCTTTTAATTTAAGAGCCATAGATAACACCACCCATCTTTAACTTAAAAAAAAACTTGCCTTACTATAATCAATTTTCCAACAATAGAAAAACTCCTTTTGCCCAGTATAGGATAATTTTTTATGCTTAATTAATCAATTCTCATAAGCAGCATCTTTTTCCTGCCAATAATTGATAATTTAGTAAAAAAGAGAGCCATACTCCGTCTAGAGTGGCTCTTTATCAATTCTATGAAAAATTAGCTTTATTCTTGCCTGTGGATATTACCTCATCAACTATCAATGTGCCTGTATTTCCTGCTATGCCATCAGCTGCCTTTTCAAGTGAAGTAATTAGGGCTTTTCTCCCTTGTCTTGATTTGACGAACTTTACAGCTACTTCAACCTTTGGCAGCATGGATCCGGGAGCAAAATGCCCCTCTTTGATGTATCTTTCAGCTTTTTCAACAGAAATATAATCCAGCTTTTCCTCATCAGGCTCACCGAAGTTAATACATACCTTTTCTACAGCAGTGAGAATTATAAGGTATTGGGCATCAATTAATTCTGCTAATTTTTCGCTGGCATAATCTTTATCTATAACTGCTGAAACTCCTATTAATGAATTTCCTTCAGCAATAACTGGAATACCACCGCCACCAACTGCTATGACTACTTGCTTTTTTTCTAATAAGGCTTGAACTGTCTCCTTTTCAATTACATCTAACGGCTTAGGTGAAGGGACTACCCTTCGCCAACCCCTACCCGAATCTTCTTTCATTTGGTAACCTTTTTCTAAAACCAATTTTTTGGCTTCTACTTCTGTATAAAAAGCTCCAATTGGTTTAGTTGGATTAGAAAATGCAGGATCATTTTTATCTACCAGAACTTGAGTAACAATTGTGGCTACCGGCATATAAATTTTTCTCTTTAATAACTCTTCTCTAATGGCATTTTGCAGGTGATACCCAATATAGCCTTGACTCATGGCAACGCATTCAGGAAAGGGCATTTCTGGAATACTGTTCTCTGACTTTGAGGCTATTTCCATGGCCAGGTTAATCATTCCCACCTGGGGTCCATTGCCGTGAGCCACTAAAACCTGATTGCCAGCATTTATTAAATCTACTATAACTTTAGCAGTGTTCTTTACCAGCTTTTGCTGCTCTTCAGGAGTATCTCCTAGCGCGTTCCCTCCTAATGCCACAACAATTCTTTTGCCTGGCATAATCTTGCCTCCTTTAGGATAATCCAACCATGGAGGCTATCAAGGCCATTCTCACTGGTATACTAAAGGAAACTTGCTTGAAATACAATTCATGTTCTGTATCATCAATATTAATGTCAAATTCACCTTCAAATCTTGGCAGAGAATGCATAATCCCAACAGTTTTCCCTGTTTTCTTTTGAATTTCTTGTAAAGTTTCAAGAGCAATATAGTAATTTGCAGCCCTTTCCATGAAAACACCCCTGTCTCCCTGTCCCTTTGGCACACTACACCCTGGCAGATATACAAGATCAGCTTCAGCGATTAATTCTTTTTGCTGTTCAGCATTACAGTCATAATGTACAGTAACCTTAGCACCTGTTTCTTTAATTTTTTCCATTACTAGATCAGGAGTTCTTAACTCAGAAGGTCCAGAATAAATAATTTCTCCACCCATTCTAGCTAAGCCCAGAGCAAAGGAGTGGCCGCTTCTAGCCCTTGATAAGTCTGGGGAAGTAACTAGTATTTTTACTCCTTCAAGCCTACCTAATGCTCTGTAAGCTGTATATACATCTAAAAGCCCCTGGGTTGGGTGAGTAATGTTTCCGTAGCCGCAGCTAATTACTGGCACTTCAGCAACTGGTAAGTCCGCAAACACCCTTTTATCGTCTGAGTGCCTAATTGCTATGATATTAGCATATTGAGAAACAACTTTTAAAGTATCCCTAAACGATTCATCTTTAGCAGCCGCTGAGTTATTTAATGGATCAGACTCACTAATAACTGAGCCGCCCAACCTTAGCATGGCAGTCTCTGTACTAAAACGTGTTCTTGTACTAGGCTGAAAAAACATTGTACATAATATTTTACCAGGCAACAAGTTGATTCCTGTTCTCCAATAAGGTTCCAAAGCTTCTGCCGCTTTAAAAAGGCTATAGAGTTGTTCTCTGCTTAAATCTGTTAAGAAATTTAAATTTTTCCCCTTTAGTCCAGTACCCTCCAAATAATTATCTAGCCTTTGAGGTTTAAATTCCTTTTGCAAACCCATAAATATTCCACCTTTCTAAATTCTTTATTTTATTTTGTTTTAGCACTACAGCAAAAGGTTACTCGTTTCGTTACATTCCTACGCCATTGGGACAACGCCATAGGGACGGTTCCATCGTCTTCCCTTCGGACCTTCGTTGCACTACGGTGACGCTCGAACCGTCCCCATGGCTCCGCTAATTGCTAAATTCCGCTGTAGTATTAGTTATAGTTCCAATGAACCTATAGTTCCGAATCACGATTAAAGTCTTTGGAGTAAATGTAAGTTAGTCTTTCACGGCCAGTGGCATAGACTCCCTGTTGGGTAAAGGGGCCAAACCATATATAATCTTCTTTTTTAACCTGAACCCAGTCTTCGCCTAGAAGATACATCCCTTGCCCGGAAGTAAGGTAGGCTCCATGTTCCTGTACATGGGTTTCTACAAAGGGATGGGAACCGTCAGGCTCAAAACTTAAAATATGCATATTAAAATCGAAACCTAAATCAGTTGGCAACAAATCCTTAATAAATACATTTGCCATATCCTCATAAATTCTCTCTTGAATATTGTTGGCATTGCCACAAACTGTTCTTGCTTCATAACCTTCTATTGGTACATAACGTTGTTTATACAGCAACACCCTCATTGTCCCTTTGGACTGATTTTTTATGGCCATTCCCTGTTCAGGGGGAGCATAAACATATCCCCCCTGCTTAAGAATGAATTCTTCTTCACCAACTGATACTGTCAATTCACCTTCCCCATCCAGGAAGTAAACAAAGGTTTCTATCCCATTTCCGCCAAATTTTCTTGTTGTTTTAGCTCCGGGGCTTGCCTTGGCAATATACTGTACAAAGCTGGCACCTAATTTAGGAGATGCTAAAATTGTTATGCTGAAACCTTCAAAACCAGGAACAACATTAATCACCCTCCCTTCAGGCGGAATAACAGCGTATACCCCATGTTTTATTACAGCTCTAGTAGTCAAAAAGTCCTTTGGGTAACCCATTGTTAACCTCTCCCCCTCATTATTAAACTTTTGGATTTTTTCACCATCTAGTTAAGTATTTATTGTTAATTTACATTCTCCGTTAGAAATACTTCGCCTTTATCCAACCTTTCTAAAGCTTCCTGCTGTTTTTTTGCATATATAGCTAAAAATTTGATATTAAAGCAAAAAACATCCCCACTAACTGTCCTGTTAGCAGGGATATAAAGCGGAGGAGTAAAAACTGGGACAACTCCTAGCCAATACCGACAAAATTCTTTAATTATAGGCAATAGATAACAGGTAAAACATAAAAAGCATAACCTTGCCGCTGTTGTCACTGGGGCAGGGTTATGCTTTAAGTTTAGATTGGTAAAACAAATTAGACTACTGCCTTCAGCTTATCTCCCAGCCTTTGATCCAAAATCTTGTGAATTCTTGCTTTTACCATGGAATAATTATACTGGTCTGCAGGAGATAGGGGCTGCTTGGGTCTACCCATGTTAAATCCCCGCACATCAAGGGCAGCTTTAAACCCTATGGGAAAGGGCAGGGCAAACATTGCCCTTATCAGGTTAAGAACGGAAAACTGCAGTTGCTGGGCAAGGTCATGGTCCCTTTGCTTCCAGGCTTCATAGATGCCTGACATGATTTCGGGGACTATGCCAACAGTAGCAGACATGGTTCCCTTTGCTCCAGCCATTAATCCTGCAAGAAACATTTCTTCCCGCCCTATTAGGATATTAAGGTCTTCTCCTGCAATTTTTATTTTATCCATGAAGTGCATTAAATCAACCATGCTGCCGCTGCTGTCTTTCAT
>JAGXSK010000234.1 GCA_018333845.1 Clostridia bacterium
TTACTGAAGGATGTTTAGCTGATGAAATTAAAATCTATTCTATATGTTATCGGCATTGTCTTGATATTTGTAGGTTTATCCATGCTCCTTCCACTGGGGTTTGCTATTTTTTTTGGCGAAAATGGGGAAGTAATGAATTTTCTTATTGCTATGCTCATTACAATTACTACAGGTCTAATAATATTTAAGTTTACAGAATTCAATAGGAATTTATCAAATAAAGAGGGCATCCTAATAGGAGCATTAGGTTGGCTAATAATACCTTTTTTTGGAAGCATCCCCTATATTTTATCAGGAACCTTGCCAAACTGGTACGATGCCTATTTCGAAGCTGTTTCAGGATTTACTACAACAGGTGCTACAGTCATGCTAAATATTGAAGGGGCTCCCAAAAGTGTGCTTTTATGGAGAAGCTTTACACAATGGCTGGGAGCCATGGGAATCTTACTGGTATTTGTAGCCCTTATTGCAAAGATGGGTATTGGTGGTACACGCCTTTTAAAAGCAGAGACTCCTGGACCAACAGTCAGCAAAATACTCCCAAGGGTAAGCCAATATGCTAAAGCTATTTGGATAGTATATATTGCTCTGACAATAGTACAGATTATGATCTTGATGTTGGTTGGATTAGATTTTTATGAAGCCCTAAACCATACTTTTACTAGCATTGCAACAGGGGGATTTTCAACTAGAAATGATGGATTAGCGGCATTTGACAACCATTTAGTTGACTTTGTTGTTATCTTTTTTATGATCATTGGTGGGGGCAACTTTGCCTTGTATTATGTTGTTTTTACAAAAAGAGATCCATTACTGTTGTTTAAAGATGAAGAGTATAGAAGTTATCTGCTAGTTCTTCTTGTTGGGTTGTTAATTGCAATTACTAGCCTTTCCCTCGATTATTATGGAAATATTTCTGATGCAATTCGCTTTGGTTCATTTCAGATTGTATCTTTATTAACTGGTGCAGGTCATGTTACTTATGACTATGATAAATGGACAAGCATGGTGAAAATGCTCTTGTTTACCTTGATGTTTTTTGGTGGATGTCAGTATTCTACTACAGGTGGAATTAAAATGGTAAGGATGCTCATGGCCCTGAAATTTATCAATGGTGAAATTAGAAAACTGGTTCACCCAAGGCTCATATACCAAATTAGAATTAATAATACTCCTGTGCAGGATTCAGTGGTCTCTAATGTAATTGGTTTCTTTCTATTGTATTTTATATTCTTTTTTGTGACAGCAATAATATTATCGGGATTTGGTTTTGATAAGGTATCTTCAGTTACAGCATCAGCTGCCATCTTGGGCAATGTTGGCCCTGCCATGGGTATATTTGGGCCAACCCAAACCTATGCAGAACTGCCAAACATTATAAAATTGTGGCTATCCCTTACCATGATTATGGGACGTTTAGAAATTTATCCCATGTTAATTCTTTTCCAGGTGTTTATTTCAAAAAAGGACAGGATGTCCCTTTTAAAAGGCAGCTAATAAGATTTAAGTAATGTAAAAGTAGAAGAGATTAGCTCTTCTACTAGGATTCTGCTGCAATTATTATTTTTTAAATTGCTGCTGCATTTGCTGCTGCCCTGAAGTCTGATACTGCTTGTACTGGGGTTCCTGCTGCTCAGCATAGTTAATTCTGCCTTTTAACCCCTGGCTTATGCTTTCTAATTGATTAGCGTAGTTGATAAACTGCTGTTTAGCATTTTGATCCTGGGTATCCATGGAGAAAGTTTTTAACTGAATACAAGCAGAATCTATGCTGTTTAAAGTTTGATGAAGCTTTTGGCCAATTGTCATTTAATTATCCTCCTAAAATATTTTTATTAATTACACTATTATTTTTTCATTGTTGAGCATTTTTACCCGTAGTATTTATTTCCTTATGGGAAATAATATATTTATAATTAAAAAATACCAAATATAGAGGTGATAAAATGATAAAAAAGGAAAACATTATTTCTATTGATGAAGCATTGGAGTTAAATAGAGATGCCATTAAAAAAATATATAATACAAATGTAAATCCTGCATTAGGCAATCTCCTTGCCCTGTTAAACTTTGATAAAAAATATATAAAAGCCCAAGGAACGCAGGTCTGGGATGAAAAAGGAAATTCTTACCTGGATTTTCTTGGGGGTTATGGTTCACTCAATATTGGACATAACCATCCAGCTGTAATAGAGGCAATTGATAAGGTCAAGTTCTTGCCCAATATTCTTCAGGCCAGAATAAACCCCTTGGCAGCTGTCCTGGCGCACAATCTGGCCCAGATAACTCCTGGTGAGCTTTCCAATGTGTTTTTTGGCAATAGTGGTGCTGAGGCTGTAGAAGGAGCCCTTAAAACTGCAAGAATATATTCAGGAAAAGGTAAAATTATTTATTGTGAAGGATCCTTCCATGGAAAAACAATAGGTGCATTATCTGTTACTGGAAGGGTAAAATACCAAAAACCTTTTTATCCATTAATTCCTCAATGTGAGCCAGTGCCCTTTGGAGATCTGGAGGCACTGGAACGGTCATTAAAAGATAAAGATACAGCCTGTTTTATTGTGGAACCTATCCAGGGTGAGGGAGGGATAATATTACCACCAGAGGGGTATTTAAAAGCTGCAAGGGAGCTGTGTACAAAATATGAAGCATTGCTTATAGTGGATGAGGTTCAAACAGGCTTTGGCAGGACAGGAAAAATGTTTGCCTCTGAATGGGATGGGATTGCGCCTGATATAATGTGTTTTGCCAAGGCTCTAGGAGGAGGAATTATGCCCATTGGTGCCTTCATAACTACTAAGGAAATCTGGGAAAAATCCTACGGTTCAACTGATAGGGCTACCTTACATACATCTACTTTTGGAGGCAACAGCTGGGCGGCAGCAGCAGCCCTGGCAACCCTGGAAGTACTTCTTGATGGGGATTTAGCATATGAAGCAAGGGAAAAGGGAGATTATTTATTGGAAAGACTTGCTCAATTAAAGAGCCAGTATACTCTAATAAAAGATGTTAGGGGAAAGGGCCTGCTCATTGGAATAGAATTTCAGCAGGAACAATCAGTCCTGGACAAGCTGACAGGAGGCAAGGTTAGTGAATTAACAAAAGAGTATACTGGAGCCTTTGTAGCAGGTGAACTCCTTAACAAGCATAATATTATCACAGCCTATACCATTAACAATCCAAATGTTATAAGGCTGGAACCCCCATTAACAGTAACCTATGAAGAATTAGATTATGTTATAAACTCCCTGGATAAAACTTTTGCATCTAACAAGAGCGTCATCAAGCTGGCATTAAGCAGTTCTAAAAGCATAATTAGTTCTTTATTAAAAAAATAATAGAAAGAAAAAACAACCTGAATAAGGCTTTAGGTTGTTTTTAAATAAGCATTTTCAAAAATGTTTCAAAGTCATTTACTATATAGTCTGGCTGGCAATTTATGAAGTCTTCAGTTTTAAATGTAGTCCATCCAACAAGTACAGTGGTCAATCCAGCCCTTTTGCTTCCCATTATGTCAAAGGGGCTGTCGCCAATGGAAATAATTTCTGAAGGTTTTAATCCCATTAGTTTTATCATTTTTTCATAGGGATCTGGATGCGGTTTATGTTTTTTTACGTCCTCTAAGAAGATTAGATGTTCAAAATAGTGTTCAATGTTAAAAAACTCAAGGTTTTGTTTGCCCGCTGCCGTGGATTTAGAAGTCACAAGGGCAATAATTAGCCCGTTGGTTTTTAGCTGTTCAAGGAGCTCCTCAACACCGGGATAAAGGGCAATGACTTCATCATGATATTTTTTAGAGAACTCTCGATAAGCAGCAATTAAATCCTCAGCTTTTTCAGGGCAAAAATAATTCATCTGCTCTACAAGAGGTTTGCCATACATTTTTAAAAGTTTTTTTTCGTCGATCCTTTTGCCAAGATGGATCTCGCAAGCATACTGAAAGGAATCAATATTTAATTGGGTGGAATTTAAAATAGTTCCATCAAGGTCAAAAATTACACCTTTATATGACATCTATTTAAAACACTCCTTTGATTATAATAGGCAGGGGTGGTGGCCCCCCTGCCTATTATAATGCTTTTTGACCTTTTTCTCCAGTTCTAATTCGTATAGCTTCTTCCACATTATAGATAAATATTTTTCCGTCACCAATTCTCATGTTCTGGCTTCCTGATCTAATGTCAACTATATTTATAATAATTTTATAAATAATTTTTTTAACCTGTGATTAATGTCACAGAGTTACTTCCTGTATTTGCTTATAATTAAGTCAAGAAAATCAACTCAAGTATAATAGATGAGAGAAGGGAGATATTAAAAATGATTAGAAGAATAGTTAGCATTAACGAAGAAAAATGTAATGGATGTGGTCTTTGTATACCAGCTTGTCATGAAGGTGCAATTCAAATAATTGATGGCAAGGCAAAGCTTTTAGAAGATAAGCTATGTGACGGAATTGGTGACTGCCTGGGAGAATGTCCCTTGGGAGCAATTGAAATAATTGAAAGAGAAGCAGATAAATTTGATGAAGAGGCTGTAAAGGAACACCTTGCTAAATTGGAGAATAAGGCTAAACCGCAGGATAGGCACAAAATCCCATGTGGCTGCCCGGGAACAATGAGTAGAATGTTTGAAG
The DNA here is from genome assembly GCA_018333845.1 of Clostridia bacterium. GTDB lineage: Bacteria > Bacillota > DSM-16504 > Desulfitibacterales > Desulfitibacteraceae > Desulfitibacter. The sequence goes on from JAGXSK010000234.1 coordinate 4,637, forward strand.
ATAAAGTAGAGGAAGATACTGAAGAGGATGAGACTGCAGAAGTAAAATCTACCTTAAGACAATGGCCAGTGCAGCTGAGCCTGGTACCTGTAAATGCACCTTACTTTGAAAATGCAGAATTGTTAATTGCAGCAGATTGCGCGCCCTTTGCATACGGTAATTTCCATCAGCTGCAAAAAGGCAAAGCCATTGCAATTGGATGTCCAAAACTAGATGATGGAAACTATTATGCAGATAAGCTTGCACAAATTCTAAAGTCTAATAATATCCGCAAAATAACTGTTAGTCGTATGGAGGTTCCCTGCTGCGGAGGATTAAACAGCATTGTTAATCACGCAGTAGCCCAATCAGGCAAGAAAATACCAGTGGAGACTAGAACTATTTCTATTCAAGGAAAAATCATTAGTTAGAAAAATATACTTTAATACTGGAGAATTTATTAAAAATAGTGCATGTCTTACACATGCACTATTTTTAATAAATGCAAAAAAATATGCACTTAAACAAAAAATGCTTTATAGAGGTAATCTTTAATAATATTAGCTTTTTAAATAATTTTAGTGCAAAAAAACAAGCATCTTAATGAAGGAATAGGGAATGAAAAATACACGAATTCCTTTAATATTACTACTTATTCATCATGGCATGAAACTTGCTATACCCTATTATGGGTATATTAATCAATAAAAAACAGATAGGGAAGACAAGGGGAGGTTCCTCTGTCTTATTTTTAAATAGGCAAATCTCGGAACATTCCAAACCACAATTATTGTCTCGATTATAAGGGGGAAAATCATGATTAAGAGTAAAGTAACAACAATATCAGAGGAACAAATAAAGCAAATCCATAATTCAGCATTGGAGATATTAGAGGATACTGGAGTCGTTGTCCATCATGATGAGGCACTAAAACTCCTAAAGGAAGCAGGTTGTATTGTAGAAAACAGCAATAGAGTTTATATTCCTACAGGTTTAGTTGAGAAGGCTATTGCTACAGTGCCAACAAGGATCATCTTATATGACAGAAAGGGAACCCCGAGAATATTCCTGCAGGATTGGGAAATAAGTTATGGTACTGGTTCAGATACAATTAACTATCTAGATCCCTACACAGGAGAAAGAAGAAAGTGGCAGAAAAAAGATGTGGAAAATGCTGTAAAGGTGTGTGATTTCTTACCTCATATTGATTTCGTCATGTCCATGGGAAATATTGTAGATGTACACAAGAAAATGATAAACAGAGAGCAATATGCTCTTATGCTGTTAAATAGTACCAAACCCCAGGTTGTCATTGCTGAAGATGATAAAACCCTGGATGATATAATTGCAATGGCTGCTGTAGTTGTAGGTGGAAGGGAAGTGTTAAAAAGAAAACCACTTTTCATGGTATATTGTGAGCCCACTTCACCACTTCAGCTGCCATATGAATCTGTTGCCAAGGTTCTTTTAGCGGCGGAAACAAACGTACCAACCAACTTTGCCTGTGGGGGCTTAAGTGGAGGTACGGTGCCAATGACTGCTGGAGGAAGTGTATTACAGGCACATACAGAAGCATTAAGTGGAATGGTTATTCACCAATTAAAGAATCCAGGTGCACCATTTGTATATGGTTATGGGATTACTCCTCTTGATATGAAAACCCTGCAGTCAGTCTATACATCTGCTGAATCCATGGTTGCCCAGGGAATGCTGTGTGATATAGCAAGATATTTTAATTTGCCATCCTGGGGATATGCTGGCTGCAGCAGTTCCAAGACAGTAGATGAGCAGGCCGTTATGGAGGCAACAATGTTTACCCTTATGGGAGCCCTCCAGGGATGTAACTTAATGCATGACGTATTCTACTTGGAATTTGGTCTGACTGGTGCCCTTGAAATGATTGTAATTAGTGATGATACAATCAATAGGGTGAAACATATGATTAAAGGTGTTGATACAAGCAGAGAAGCTCTGGGAGTTGATACCATAAAAATGGTAGGTCCAGGTGGAAACTTCATGGGAACCCAGCACACGGCAGATAATTTTAGAAGGGGTTGGTCAACAGATCTATGTGACCTTCAAGGCTATGAAGGATGGGAAAGAAGCGGTAAACTGACCTTGTTTGACAGGGCCAACAAGAGGGTTAAGGAGATACTTGAAAATCATCAGCCAGAGCCTGTTAATGAACTGCAAAAGAAGGAAATTGCAAAGATTTTAGCAGATGCAGAAAGTAAGCTGTAGTCCAATCAGTAATTGGGGGTGTGAACATATGGCGTTTCATATAAATGGTCTAAATCTTACCATAGAGAAGGTTGTTCAGGTGGCAAGAGGTTATGAAGAGGCAGCAATTGCGCCTGAGGCCTATGAAGGTATGGAGAAATCACGGCAGCTTGTAGAGAAAATGGTTGCAAATGATGAAGTGGTATATGGCATAACAACTGGTTTTGGAAAGTTCGCCAATGTGTCTATAAGTAATGGTGAGTTGGACCAGTTACAAGAGAATCTAATTCTTTGTAATACTGCAGGTGTAGGCAATCCATTTCCAGAAGAGGTGGTCAGGGCAATGATGCTGCTAAGGGCAAACTCTCTGGTAAGGGGTAATTCTGGAATAAGACCTGTGATAGTAGAAAGGCTTTTGGAAATGCTTAACAAGAGAGTTCATCCTATTGTTCCTGAAAAGGGGTCAGTAGGGGCAAGTGGAGATCTAGCCCCCCTGTCTCACATGGTTCTTGTTTTATTAGGGAAAGGTGAGGCATATTATGAAGGCCAACTAATGCCAGGTGGGGCTGCCATGGAAAAAGCAGGGATAGAGCCAGTAAGATTAAAAGCCAAAGAAGGTTTATCCCTATGTAATGGTACCCAGGCAATGGCAGCTATAGGTGCCCTTGCTGTATATGACGCTATAAACCTATCCAAAATAGCTGATATAGCAGGCGCATTAAGTGCAGAGGCATTAGAGGCTATAGCGGCAGCTTTTGACCCAAGAATTCATGAAATTAGACCACATTCAGGACAGATAGAAACTGCCCAAAATTTAAGAAAACTTTTAGAAGGCAGTGAAATTCTTAAAAAAGCTGACCATTGCAAGGTACAAGATGCATATACACTTAGATGCATGCCCCAGGTCCATGGGGCATCCAAAGATGCCATAAATTATGTAAAAGGTGTTATAGAAACAGAGATAAATTCAGTTACTGACAATCCATTAGTTTTTCCAGAGGAGGGAGAAGTGCTATCAGGTGGGAACTTTCATGGACAGCCTCTTGCTCTTGCAATGGATTTCCTTGGAATTGCAGTATCAGAGCTTGCAAATATATCAGAAAGACGCACAGAAAGATTAACCAACCCTGCTTTAAGTGGAGGTCTTCCTGCTTTCCTTACAGAACGGGGAGGTATAAACTGTGGTTTTATGATTGCCCAGTATACTGCTGCTTCTCTAGTAAGTGAGAATAAGGTTTTAGCCCACCCGGCAAGCGTTGATTCAATACCTACCTCAGCATCTCAGGAGGATCATGTTAGTATGGGAACCATTGCAGCCAGAAAGGCGCGTTCTATATTGGAAAATGCCCAGAACGTTCTAGCCATAGAAATTTTGTGTGCCTGTCAGGGTATAGATTTTAGGAAGGGAAAGCTTGCTCCAAGGACAGCTGCTGCCTATGAAATGCTCCGAAAAAGGGTGCCCAAGCTGGAGAATGACAGGGAGCTTTATTATGATATTAATGAAACTGTTAAGCTAATAAAAGAAGGAAAAATTGTTAAAGTACTAGAAGATTACTAAAAAGGGAGGAAAGTAACATGGTATTTATGCGTTCCAATTATTCTGAACAAACGACTCCATTCATGAGCTGGGTTACGGAATCACAATTAGAAAGGATACATTCAGCATCTTTAGAGATTCTTCAAAGAACAGGCACAAGGGTGGATCATCCTTTGGCTTTGAAGCTTTTAAAAGAAGCTGGTTGTTTAGTTAAGGACAATATAGCTAGAATTCCCCATTGGTTGGTAGAAGAGTGTATTAGAACAGCTCCTAGTAAAATTACATTGGGAAATAGAAAGGGACAAAGAAAAGTACATCTAGAAAAAAATAATTGTTATTTTGGTACTGGTTCTGATATGCCCTATATAATTGATATGGATACAGATAAAAGAAGATATGCAACACAGCAGGATGTGGAAAATGCAATAAAATTAATGGACTCTCTTGAAAATTATGATTTTGTAATGAGCTACTGCATTGCAAATGATGCTCCTAAAATGACTAATGACCTCCATCAATTTAAGGTAATGGCAGCCAATACAATAAAACCAATAGTTTTTACTGCCCACAGTGCAGAACATACACAGGCAATTATTGATATGGCTGCCGTGGCTGTAGGTGGTTATTATAATTTAAGAAACAATCCCCTAATGGCCCTATATTCAGAGCCAATATCTCCATTAATCCACACCGAGGTTGGTGTTGGCAAGATGTTTAAGTGTCATGAGTATGGAATACCAGTTGTATATACTCCAGGTGTTGTAGCAGGAGCCACCATGCCCGTTACCAAGGCAGGTACAATAGCCCTTATGAATGCCGAGGCCCTGGCAGGGGTAGTTATTTCCCAGCTTCATGTTAAAGGGGCCCCAGTAATCATTGGTGGCGGGGCTACTCCCATGGACATGAGAACTACGGCCACATTATACGGCTCTCCAGATGCCCAGATGAACTATGCAATTATGACACAGCTGTCACAATATTACAAAATACCAAACTTTACTGAAGCAGGATGTGTAAATGCTCCTCTTCCAGATGCACAAGCAGGCTTTGAAGCAGGAATTGGCTTGTTAACATGCCAACTAGCAGGTGCAAATCTGGTTCATGATGTGGGATATTTAGAAGGCGGCAAAACTGGATATTTGCCATTCCTTGTAATGTGTGATGACTATATAGCTGGTGTTCGGCATATGGGCAGGGGGACAAGAATCGATGAAGAAACATTAGCAATTGATGTAATTGATGAAGTAGGCATAGGAAATAATTATTTAAATCACCAGCATACCTTTGATCATTTTAGGCAAGAGATATGGCAGCCTAGATTCTTCAACAGATATATCTGGGAGGACTGGGAGCAAAGGGGCAAGAAATCCTATCTGGATGCCCACAAGGAAGAAGTAAAACGGGTTCTAGAGGCTGATAATCCAAATTTTATTGATGCATCCATCTTAAATGAA
>JAGXSK010000235.1 GCA_018333845.1 Clostridia bacterium
CTATGGTTTTGTTATATAGTGGAGGAAACATAAGTATATTCTCTTTATCTAAAATATATTTAATATTCTTTGAACTGAAGGAAGTTAACAGTAACTGTTTGTGCTTTTCATCAAATTCCAATAATACCTTATTATTCCAAATAATCTTCCCCATGACTTTCCCACCTTAATAAATTTTGGTATATCTTATGCAGTTGTTAGGAAACTGTGTTATATAAAGGCACATTTTTTACTTGCTGCTAATATGTCAATATATAGAAAAAGGAGCTGTTTTTTGTAAACAGCCACCTTTTTTTAAAAAAATTTACCTTTGAGCAATGAACAGTTGGGTTACAACTATTCCATATCTATCATTTGATATGCCAATACCTAAATGGGTAAAGGTGGGACTTAAAATGTTTTTCTTGTGTCCTTCACTAGCCATCAGTAATATATGAGCCTTAGTTACATCTCTAGCTTTAGCAAGGTTTTCCCCTACCTGCCTAAAGGGTATTCCCGCATTATATACCATCTGGTAAAAGGAACCATATGTAGGTGAGGTATGAGCAAAATAGTTTTTGTTGATCATGTCTTGGCTTTTTAACCTGGCCAATCTTACAAGTTCAAGGTGTAAGATTAAGGGTTTTAAACCCAGTTCCTTTCTTTCATTATTGATTAATCCCAACATTAAATTCTCTTGACTTGTTAATCCTGCATAATTATTGTCTGGCTGTGGAGTTGGTTTTGCCGGAGCAATTGGATTTGTTTTACTGCCAGCATTATTGGCGGCATTATTTGTTTGTCCTGTTGGATTACTTCGTAAACTTCGAATTAAATCTGCAGTAGTCTGATGGTTAGAAAGGGGAGGAGAAAAAAGATGGGTATCATGGGATGGCTGTGGTTGTTCAGTGGTAGTTTCGGATATAGAGGGATTTGTAACAGCTTGCTGGTTACTGCCCTGCAGCAGCTTCTGTAATCCCCATGATGCATAGGCTGCTGTAGTAGGAACTTGCATGAGTAAACACACTAGAAGGATGATCGAAAATACTTTTCTTGATGTAATATACACTTTATTACCCCCTGACATATAATAGAATTTAAGCATATTACTATTATATTTGGGAGAAAGAAACAAGACAAATGTCCAAGCCATCATATTTAGAGATAATAGTATAATAATCTTCATATTAAAGAAATATTCTTCAAAATATACATTATTTAAAGGGCATGTATTAATTTTCCATCTTGTAACCTTTCTTAATGATGAACAATATACTAGATTATCAAGGGTACTTCAATACTTAAAGGTCAAATTATGAATTTATGAAAAAACTGAGAGGTGAAAAGACTTGAAACCTAAAGTAAGAATGTATATTGACGCCAGGAATGAAAAACTAAATTATGGTGATGCCAAACAGGTTTGTTATTTCATTAAGGGAGCAGATGAAGATGAGATAAAGAGAAAAATATATGAAAGCATTGGTTTTAATGTTCTAAAAATTGAGGTTGTGCCAGCTAACGAAAAAGTAATAATAACTTACCATGAACATCTTATTACACCAACATATATTGACTATAGATTTCGTTTAAGGGGGTTAGATTTTAAAAGAGACGGCGGCTGAAAATAAATTACTTAAGCAGTTTGCTTAGAGGGGGAATTTAAGTGTCCATGCATAAAAAAATTAAGGAATTTCAAAATTCTACAACGGCAGCCATTAGATTGTTTACTGCAGAAACCATAACATTATATGGTTCCCAAATTATTAAACGACAATTAATGAAACAGGAGGGCATCAAGGACGTAGAAATATTTCCTAACACAAAATCAATCTATGTTAAATATTATCCAGCTATAATGGGTTCTACCAGCATCATCCATACGGTTCTTAGTTTAGGATACAAATTAGATCTTAATATTAAAAAGGGTAAACCAGAACCAGAAGTAAAGGGTAAGGGTGGATGATGTGTCAGCAAAAAATAACAGGCAGTTAGCCTGTATAATTATAATAATTTGAGGGGGGTTACACATTGAGCTGGTACGATAAAAAACTTGAAAAATCGGCAAATCCAAATATTGATTATAACAATAGTTTAGTTGCTTTTAATATGATTATTACCAATCTTAATACAATAGAGGATTATGAAAAAATTGACAAAGTATTAAGAACCATTAATGGAGTAGAGGATATTGGACCTTATAATCATAAGAAATTATCAGTAATATACAATCAATACTTGACAAGTATTGAACATATTGTCTACAAGCTGTCACAAATGGGTTATAGGTACGTTAATCGATTTTGAAAAAAATGTTAAGGCCAGTCTGGCTTATAAAAATAAAACTCCTTGCACAAGTAAGGAGTTTTTAATAGGTTATTTGAAATTTTTTGTTATAAGGGTAAGTATTTCATCTATATCCAGTAAAATAGGAGACTTTAAATCTATATTAAATAATTCATAAAATGCCAGGCAGGCATTGATATAGCCAGTATGACTGTAAACTCTAGATATTTTTTTAGGGGAGGCAATTTTGTCAATAGGGGCTTCAGCCCATTGGGATTCATCTCGCATAAAAAAGAAATAGCCCTGCTTTAAACTGGTGCAATATATAGCAGTTAGTGAAGGGTCCTTTAATAAGTAGCAGTTTTTTGGATAGAATGCTGGAAGCATGATGATATTTGATTCAGAAAGGACACAATTGTTATCTATGCATAGGCTGATATAATTAATATTATAATAGCCTTTTTTTGTTAGGGTTGTAAAATGAAAGACATTTTTTGTATATCCTACAGACAGTAGATGTCCCCTTGGAATTTCGAAAGAAATATTCCATGTATCCCATTTATTAATAAGACTATTCCAAATATAGGTTTCCAGGTTTCTATTATTTCTATAGAAAATGGTTAATAAAAGCTTGTTTTCTGCTGAAAGATAGGTAAGGTCAATGAGTTTGCACTTTGAAAAAGTAAGGTTTACTCTAATCCAACAGTCCTGATTATAAAACATGTGAATTATCTCATTAATAGAGCCGGATTCTAGCTCTATTAATAAATGAAATTCATTGCTTGCATTCCTGGAGATAAAAAAATTACTAATTGCCTTTTCAAAAATAAATCTTTTCATTCTCCATTTATTTAAATTAAAATCCCATGTATATACCCTTAGCTCAGACCTGCTAACTTTTGTAACAATAATTGGCATGGTTGTATTGCTATGAGCAGCCTGGTAATCCAAAATACCTCTATGACTTTTCCCTTTCAATAAAATGTTAAAATCCAGTGTTCCCTTTTCAAAAATAAAACTCCAAATATCTCCCGTTTTATTATCCAGAAAGACTGTCATGATATCACCAAGTTTCTTATAAAACTTTGGGCCTAATAAATATTATACACTTTGCAATGCATCTATGATAAAAACTAAAAATTTAGTATGGATGGAGATTTAATCAGCCTTTATAAAAAATATTATTTTTTATAACTTTTCATTAACTGTAACAAAAAGAGGATTTTTTTAATACTATACATTAGATAGTACATCTAAAATTATTTAGAGGAGGAAAATACTTTATGACACAAGCAAGACAGCAAATCCAACCAGGGCAGTGCCCAATAAATCCACAAACAGGCCTGCCAGAGTGCCCACCCTTTGACAGAATTGAATGTATTGTAGTTGACAAGGTATATGACAGCTGCTTTCAGATTGATGACAGAACAAGAGAAGTAGAAACTGATTCAGATGAGTTTGGAACAGGCCTTGAGCAGGGTGACCCAGTTGAGTGTCAATTAACTGAAGGAGCCGAAATTACCTGTTCAGTAATTAGCCGTACTTCAATAGGAGATGGGTTCTTTACAATAGTTCTTTCAGTTCAAGTTCCGGTAACTCTTACTAACCCAGAGGCTGCAAATGGTGAAGAAGATGAGATAGAAAGAACATTTATTTTTGGCAAGACAGTTACATTGTGTGCCCCTGAGGGAGTACGTATAGATTGTACTGAAAGTGCCCTTCTGGCATGTAACTGTGTAGTAACAGAGGTAGAAGAAGTAAATGGAGAATTAGAATATACAATTTCCTGTGATATTCAGGTATGTCTGGTAGTAAAGTCTATTTTAACAGTTCAGTTGTTAGTTCCTAGCTACGGTTTCTGTGTACCAGCACCATGTGTGACTATTCCTGGGGTCTGCCCTCCACTTCCACCCGCACAATGTTTTTAAGTATACTCAAAAAAAGAGCCATCTGGGCTCTTTTTTTAATCGAAAATTACTAAAAAATAAAGGTATAGTTAATAATAATATAGAATAATAAAAAGCCATGACCATAAACATATAAATAGGGTCATATGTACGGAATAACCCATTGTTTTTTTAAACTTAACATAATTGTGAGGGGGCTATGATAAATGAAAGTTTTTAAAGAACTTTTTTACAAGATGGGCAGGCAAGTACCCGGCAGCAAGGAGTATACGCTAAAAGCAGCAGAGATGGCTGGTTTAAATAACCTGCCTGCAAACAGTAAAGTGTTAGATGCTGGCTGTGCAAGTGGTAACGCTGCCTTTGTTCTTTTAGAAAAATATCCCATAGTAGTTGCTGCAGTGGATGTTGATGCTAATTCTTTAAAAAGTCTTGAAGAAAAGGCGGCCGCATTAAATGTGAGTGACAGGGTATCAGTATATAATAAATCAATGATTGATCTAGATTTTGAAAGTGGATCTTTTGATGTTATATGGTCAGAGGGTGCAATTCATAATGTTGGTTTCTATAAAGGCATTTCATATCTAAAGAAGTTTTTAAAACCAGGAGGAAAAGTTGTTGTGTCTGACCTTACATGGATTAAGGACAACCCTCCTGATGAGGTGTTCTGGTACTGGAAAGAGAATTACCCTGACATGACAGGAATTCAAGAGAATATAAAAGCCATGGAAAAAGCAGGCCTAAAAAGTGTTGGGCATTTTGTAATAGGCAAGGATGGATTCTGGGATAATTATTATAAGTTAATGTATACCCATATCAATTATTTCCAACAAAAATTTGTAAAAAATTCAAAGGCCCAGGAACAATTGGAGGAGTTACAAACTGAAATAAACCACTTTGTTAAATTCGGCGATTACTATAGCTATGTATTTTTCATTGGAGAAAAATAATTAGCATTTATGAAAATACTTGTGGATGCTGACTCGTGCCCCAAAAAAGCCATGATGATTTTAATAGAACTGGCAGGCTTGTATAATGTACCCCTTCTGGCAATTTCTTCTTTTAACCATCAAATAGAAGGGATTGAAAAAATAATAGTTGGAAATGAACCCCAGGCAGCAGATATGGCCTTAATTAATAAGACCAGCAGGGGAGATATAGTTGTAACCCAGGATTGGGGATTAGCGTCATTAGTCCTATCCAAGGGTGGTAATTGTATAGCTCCCAGTGGATATGTGTATTCCAAGGAAAAAATTGCTTTCATGCTTGAGGAAAGGCATATTAAGGCAAAGGTTAGAAAGGGCGGCGGCAGGACAAAGGGTCCAGCACCAAGAAGCAAAGAAGATGATGAAAGGTTTAGAAAAAACTTGGAACTTCTTCTAAAACAGGTAAACTTTAAGATGAAAACTGAAGTATAAATCTTCTATGACTGGCTCAAAATAATTGACAAATGGAAAATCTTATGGTAACATTTTTATATTCGCCGATAGGCAAAGAAATAGGAGGAATTAAGATTTATGAAACAAGGTACAGTAAAGTGGTTCAACAATGAAAAAGGTTTTGGGTTTATTGAAGTAGAAGGAGAAAAGGACGTATTTGTTCACTTTTCAGCAATCGCTGGAGATGGTTTCAAATCATTAGAAGAAGGACAAAGAGTAGAATTTGAAGTAACTGAGGGACCAAAGGGACCTCAAGCTGCCAACGTTTCCAAGTTGTAAATCCAAAGACAACACGCCTTTCCATTTCGGTCAGGCGTTTTTTATTTCATGACCAGTATAAAAGGTGGTTAAAAAAGGTTTCATTTACTAAAAAGGTTTTTAATTTTTTCTTCCTCTGCTCTAAAATATCTTAAGCATCCATTGATATAATCTTCCAATGAAAGGTCATTCTTGGCTGTATTTAAATCTTCAAGCTTATTGTTGGATAGTTCAAAAGAGAATTCTTGCATGGTTGATGCTTTCCAGGGGGTGATATCCATATCATCTTTGTTAAAGATAATGGTATCTACCAGGTCTTCAAAAGCTTCCTGGCTGTCACTATCTTTTCCAATCCACCATTTCCAAAGAATTCGATCCAAGGCTATAGTAATTTTTTGGCTCATAGCGTATACCTCCAAAGGATTGTTGCGTATTTTATGGACTTCAATTCATTATACCTTAATTATAGTAAAAAGGCAGTTAAAATATAGGGTATAAAATACAGATTACAAAGGGGAAGGTTTTATTGAACAAGGAAAAAATGAAGATAAAAATAGCTCAAGAAATTGACAAAAGCTTTAACGCCTTGAAGGATTTAGCCGAGCTCCTAATCAATTCTCCTGAACTGGGGTACAAGGAAGAAAAAACTTCAGCAATATTAAGGGAAGAGTTTGCCAGGCTGGGAATAGTCACCAATGACAGGGTGGCCTATACAGGATTTAAAGGAAGTCTTAAGGGCAGGTCCAGTGGAGTCAAGGTAGCAGTATTGGGTGAACTAGACAGTGTAATCTGTCATCAGCATCCCCTGGCAGATAAAAATACTGGAGCAGCTCATGCCTGTGGACATTTTGCCCAGTTGGTTTTAATTGTGGGGGTGGCCATGGCTTTAAAAAATTCGGGGGTTATGGATTTTTTGCCTGGGGAAGTATGTTTTATGGCACTTCCTGCAGAAGAATTTATTGATTTAGAATATAGGGAAAGATTAGTTGCTGGTGGGCACATAAAATATAAAAGTGGCAAACAGCAGGCCATATGGGAAGGGCACTTTGATGATGTTGGCATTGCATTAATGCATCACCTTCTGCCCAGAGATTATCCCTATGCTGTGTATGCAGGCATGACCAGCAACACATTTATTTCTAAAATGGTAACATATACAGGCAGGGAGTCCCATGCCGGTGCTGCACCCCATGAGGGGATTAATGCCCTTAACATGGCCATGTTAGCCTTAAATAATATAAATGCCCAGCGAGAGACCTTTATTGAAGATGACAAGGTAAGGGTGCACAGTATAATTCTCAGGGGTGGAGATGCGGTAAATGTCATCCCTGGTGAGGTTGTTTTGGAAACAGTTGTACGTGGTTCTTCCCAGGAGGCAGTTAAACGGGCTGCAGAAAAGGTTGATCAGTGCCTTCTGGCTGGTTCCCTTGCAATAGGAGGCCATATATCTATAAAAAATAGTGCAGGGTATCTGCCCCTTGTTAATGATGATAGGCTCATGGATGTCTATATAGGTAATATGGAGCAGTTCATTGACAAGGAACAAATTGCTAAAATGGGATCCATTGCCGCATCCTTTGATTTTGGCGATGTAACCCATTTCATACCAGGGCTGCATTCATTTATTTGCGCTGCTGAAGGAAACCTGCATACAAAAGAATTTAAGGTTTTTAATGAGCAGCTTGCCTATGTAGAAAGCTTAAAGGCCATGGCATTTACTATTGTGGACCTGCTGTTTGATGAAGGCAAGCTGGCTGAGCAGATTATTAATGAATATGCACCTAGGATGACTAAAGAAAGCTATTTAAAGTATTTGAAGGATAACTCTAAAACAATGCAAGGCAAACCCATGAAATTTAAATAAGATATGGCGGTGATGGCATGAATGAAAAGGTAAACTGGGTCAAGCTGACCAGCTTAAGCGGTGAGATAGAGGCTGAACTGCTTTTGGGTCTTTTAAAAACCTACAATATACCTGCTGAAAAAGTATATCCAGGTATCACCCAGTATATAAAGGTATACATGGGAACTGCAGTAGGCGTTGAAATTCATGTGCCTGAAGACATGTATCATCAGGCAAAAGAAATCCTTAAGGAGCTGGAAGATCAATGTGGAGATTCCTGAGACTATTCTGGTATTTATTAAACCATCCCCAGGTGGGCAGCTATAAGAAACTCATCCTTGTGGGGTTTCCAATATTATATTTAACCATGCCAGATCTAATACCCTTTATAATCGATGACTTGATAATTATTGCCCTTGGTTTTTGGAGTTTTGTTAAAACTGCTAAAAGAGATGATAAAATGTCCAAAGACCGGGATATAATAGATGTGGAGTCCAGGGTTATTAAGGATGACTAAAACATGAGTTGACTTTCAATTACTAAAGCAATACACTAGATAAAAATGGAAGAATACAAATTAAAGGAATGCTGCTGCGGTGGATAGATTATTGCTCATATACAATCCAGTTGCTGGTGATGGATTTTTTAAAGATAACCTTGATGATGTTGTAGCCCTCTTGCAGAAAAAAGGCTACCAGGTTATTGTACATAGGACTAGTAATGATCAAGACCTTGATTTAATATTCAATAACAGTAAAGGGTTTATCAATGCAGTAACAGCTGCAGGTGGAGATGGAACCATACATCATGTTGTTAATGCCATGTTAAAGAATAACCTGATTCACATACCCCTGGGCATTATTCCTGTAGGTACATCCAATGACATTGCAAACTACCTGGGGATACCGTCTTCTTTTTTTGATGCTATCCATATTATTGGCAACCGAAAGGTGAAAAACATTGATGTTGGAGAAGTAAACGGCAGCTGCTTTGTAAATGTGGCCAGCGGCGGACTTTTAATGGAGGTACCCCATACCACCAGTGTACGGTTAAAAAACCTAGCGGGAAGGTTAGCCTATTATTTAAAGGGTATTGAACAACTGCCTAACTTGAGACCAATTCCTGTTAAAATATCCTGTCCTGAAGAAACAGTTGAAGAAGAAATCCTGCTGTTTATAATATTAAACGGGTCCATTGCCGGAGGATTTAAGAACCTTGCTCCAGCAGCTTCCATGACTGATGGTAAACTGGATGTTTTAGTTTTCAAGCCTGTTCCAATTGCTAGACTCCTGTCAGTTTTTGTAAAAATACTCAGGGGTGATCATTTTAGAGACGCGTCATTGAAGTATTTTCAAACAGCAGGTCCCATTGAAATCACATGTGAAGCAGATGTTGGTACTGATGTGGATGGTGAAAAAGGGCCGGATTTTCCAATGTATATTAAGCTCCGAAAAGGGGTTTTGCCTGTATTTGTGCCACCAGTTAATCTTATAAATTAGGGAGCATTTCAAACTAAAATTAAAGCAAGATATGCGGAAACAGATGCCATGGGGGTTGTTTACCATGGAAACTATTTTAACTGGTTGGGAGTTGGACAGACTGGGCTTTTCAGAAACAATTGGTCTGCCTTATATAACAAAATTCTGGAAACAATTGAGCTGCCACAACAGGATAAAGTACCTGTGGTGGCTTTCTAATGTTTTTGGTCAATGTATGAAATATTTTTCGCTGGAATTCAGCACAAGATTTCTGGAAATAATACTGGGTTGTTTTATTTGCATCAAGAGTAAAAGAGGTATAATATATAGGGGATAAGCATTAGAAGAGAAGAGAAAAGGTGATTTAGAAATTGACACAGTCAGAAATAGTACAAATTCTAGAACGTTTAGAAATTGAATATCCCCATGCAAAAACCGAGCTGGAATTTAACACTCCCTTTCAATTGTTGATAGCTACCATATTATCTGCCCAGTCTACAGATGTTCAGGTGAACAAGATTACAAAAGGTTTATTTGCCAAATACCCTGGGCCTTCTGATTTTGC
>JAGXSK010000236.1 GCA_018333845.1 Clostridia bacterium
TGCGACCTGGTTGTAGACAGTGAGCTTGATTGTATGGGCCATTCGCCAGCCTGCGGAGACTGCCTGTGGGCAAGAGGCATAATCCACTGCCCCTAAGACACAGGGACGGTTCTTTTGTCTTATTTTCCTTGTTTTTTTGTTGTGCTTCCTTGCTGATATGGTATAATATAGCAAAAAACAAAGGAGAAACTATAATGCCAAGGAAAGCAAGGGGGAAAAGTTCCACTGGGACTTACCACACTATTGTGAGGGGAGTTGGGCAGAAGGACATATTTCATGATAAAGAGGATCGGAAAAGATATTTGGAGATATTAACAAAGGTGAAGCATACTACACCCTATACATTGCTAGGCTATTGTTTGATGACCAACCATGTACATCTGTTAATTAAAGAAGGCCAGGACGCAATTGGAAAGGTAATGGGGAGCATAGGCATTAGTTATGCCTACTGGTATAATAAGAAGTATCAGAGAGTGGGCCATCTTTTTCAGGATCGGTATAAAAGTGAAAATGTTGAAGATGAAGGGTACTTGTTAACTGTGCTAAGATACATTCATCAAAACCCTGTGCAGGCAAATATGGTAAAAGCTGTTGGAGACTATCCTTGGAGCAGTTATAGAGCATATATTGAAAATGATAAAAAAACATATCCAGAGCCCCTGGTGGATCCAAGGATTGTTATGGATATATTCAAGTCAAATAATAAGGATGCAATTAGACAATTTATGGAATTCACAGAAACAGAAAATGAAGATAGGTGTCTAGATGAAGATGGGATAATAAGAGTTACAGATAATGAAGCACAAGAGCATTTGCTGACCCTGCTGAAAGGTTTGTCGTCCGAGGATTTGCGTAACATGAAAAAATCTCAGCGCAATGAGTTGTTGAGGGAAATGAAGTCAGTAGAAGGTATATCCATAAGACAAATTGAAAGGCTAACAGGAATTGGCAGGAATATTATAGCCAATGCATAAGGCATAAATAAAACATATGATAGACATATAATATTGCCAGTAATTATACATGAAACAATAATATGCAAAACAAGACAGCAGAACCGTCCCTGCGTCTTACTGCGTCTTAAGAAAGGGTGATGTTTGTGAAAATTAAGGTTAAGCTTTTTGCTACCTTTAGAGAAGGCCGCTTTGCAGTGGAAACAATGGAGTTTCCTGAGGGTTCCACGGTTTTAGATGTGGCAAACAAGCTCCAGATAGAACCGGATGATGTGTCTATTGCCATGATAAATGGCAGTTCTTCAGAACTACATGATGTTTTAAAGGATGGAGACACTTTAGTTCTCTTCCCGCCTGTTGGCGGGGGCTAAAACAACTTGTTTGCGTATAAATATTCTCTGTGGTTGTTTGTGGAATATAACTATTGTGGTAGGGAGGTGAATTAAAGTGGATGTAAAGGAAGCAGTTTTAAAGGCCCTGGCGGAATCTTCTGAACCCCTTAAGGGAGGGGACATTGCTATAAAAGCAGGTTTAGATAAAAAGGAAGTGGACAAAGCAATCCAGGTTTTAAAGAAAGAAGGAAAAATTGTGTCTCCTAAAAGATGTTTTTATTCTTTGCCGTAATTTAATTATGTTACATGCCTTAAAAAGGGCGCTGGATTTTAATAATCTAAGCCCTTTTTTTGCGACAAAAACTTCTCCAGGCAGCTTCTAACTTCTAATTAGGGACAAGGCATTCAAATATGTCTCGAAATAAATATCAATATTATCCTTGAATTGATCATTTAGAATAATTAACTGCTGCAGTTCATTATCTAAATTTGGTTTTATCTTCTCCCATCTTCGCGACAAAATTTGATCCTTGGAACCTAAAATCTTTGACTCTTTCAATAAATGCTCTCTTCTATTAGCAAAGACTATTGCAACATCAAAGACATCTCTGATTTTTAATAATTCAGCTCTGTAGAATAATTTTTTGACTACAATTTCTTCCGGGGTTTCAACGCGAATATTTTTCTCGGCAACGATTTTTAACTCCCATGGATTGCTTGTTAAAAATGGGGCTAAAACAAAGTCAATTTCACCTTCGGGGTACTTTAGTTTCAGAAAATTAGATGCTTCCACATAGTCAGAACAATTCGACAGACTGCTGTTTAATCGAGGAGTAAGTCTGGTAATTTGATGTACATCGTGTAAAAAAATGTCTATGTCAAAACTCAATCGGTGATTAAAGTAAATCATTAAAGCGGTTCCACCGCCAAAGGTCCACTCTGATTCTGGGATGCCAGCTCTATTAAGTATATGGTAGGCTTCCGTAAGGAGTTTTTTCCATGAATCATTCTGCATAATAAACCAGCTCCTCCAGCTCGGAATTGGGATAGATGTGTTTTATATATGTCTCATAATAATCCTTTAGAACTCTATCTGATATTTTATGCACAGTTATAAATAAATCTATATCTTGAGCAGGAACATCCGAGAAAAAATTATATATTTGTACCATGTATTTACTGCTAAAAACTTTGTTTGATATTAATTTGGCTAGTTCAGCCTCGGACAAAAAGGTCTTGGTCTGTGCGTTTATGGTTGTTTCTATCATTTATGCTCACCTAGATTATAATTATCTTTAAATAGTATATTACATTAAACTTACAGAAATTACAACTTATTGCGTGCTGGCCTTTGCTATCTGTCAATATCCATTTAGGCAGGACTTTTAGAGTATGTGTGGAAAGTATCTAAGCTAAAGTACAAGAAGTAACCAGGGAGGCTTGTGATATTGTCAAATCAAGATGAAAAGGTTATAAAATTACCCCGCTTGGGCCTGCTAACCCCCACCATGGGTCCAACTCTTTTAAAGATCATGGAAGAATCCGGGGAACTTGCCCGGGCTGTTTTAACATTTCTAGATGGGCCTATTTCAGATAATATATCAAACATATCAAATATATCAGAACATGCTGCTGCTTCAAGGAATGACGCTTCAAGCAATTACCATAATAAAACCAGACTGCTTATCCCCGTTGCAGAGGAATTATTAGATGTTGCCCAGACCTGTGTAACTATGATTTTCGTGCTGGAGGACACCTATGGCATTGACCCTGGAGAAATGATTGGTATGCATCTGGACAAGCTTAGAAAAAAAGGCTATCCATACAATCCTAACATAAGATACTACGTCCAATCCAACGGCCAATACAAGTATCTTAATCTTCCAAGACTTGACATTCCCCAGGTAACCTTGTTGAAAACTGTATGTAAAATCCAGGAAGAAATAGGTGAACTTACCCAGGTCCTGGGTAAAAACTCCGGTAAAAGCGGTGAAAGAGGTATGGAGCCAGATATAAACAAGCTGCTGAGGGACAGCACCCTGGAGCTTTTAGATATAGCACAGTGCTGTTTTACCATGCTGTATATCCTTGAGGAAAAGTATAATGTGGACATGGATGGGATCCTGTTGAAACACCTGGAAAAGCTTAAGGCAAAGGGTTATTGTTCATGAACGGCGTGGTTTATGGATCCTTTAATTATTATTGTTAATGTGAATTTTTATACAGTGTACTTGACCAGATATGGTAAAATAAATGCAGTGAAATCAAACGCTGATTTTTGTAGTTTTAGACAAGTTATGCATAGAAAAGGATGAAGACAATATATGATTAAAGTCATAAGTGTTTTTGGGACCAGGCCAGAGGCAATCAAAATGGCACCCCTGGTAAAAAAGCTCTCCCAGGAGCCTGATATTCTGAGCAAGGTAGTAGTTACTGCCCAGCACAGGGAGATGCTGGACCAGGTCCTGGAGCTGTTTGAAATAAAGCCTGATTACGATCTGGACATAATGAAGCAGAGACAGACCCTTACAGGGGTTACAGTAAGGGTATTGTCCGGACTGGAGGAAATCATCCAGGCAGAAAAGCCCCATATGGTGCTTGTTCATGGCGACACCACAACTACCTTTTCCTCTGCCCTGGCAGCCTTTTATCAGCAGGCAGCTGTAGGCCATGTTGAAGCAGGTTTAAGAACCTTTAATAAGTATTCACCCTACCCGGAAGAAATGAACAGAAGACTTACAGGAGCAATAGCTGACCTGCATTTTGCTCCCACCCAAACCTCCATGGATAATCTGTTGAAGGAAAATATTCCAAGAGAGAAAATTATTGTTACTGGAAATACTGTAATTGATGCCCTTTTGGAAACTGCTGCAAAGGACTATCCCCTGGAAGCACTACTTCCTGGGGTTGACTGGAGCAAACAAATCCTCCTCCTTACTGCCCACAGAAGGGAAAACTGGGGAGAGCCCCTCAGAAACATATTTATGGCAGCAAAAGAGCTGGTTAGAGATTTTCCAGATACGGAACTTATTTTCCCAGTGCACAAAAACCCCAAGGTGTCCCAGCTGGCCAATAAAGTGTTGGCCAATACCCATAGAATCCATCTTATTGAACCCCTGGATTATTTGCCCTTTGTTGCCCTTATGAATAAAAGCTATCTGGTGCTTACTGATTCAGGAGGCATGCAGGAGGAAGCTCCCTCCCTGGGCAAGCCTGTGCTAGTATTAAGAGAAACAACAGAAAGACCAGAAGCAGTAAAGGCAGGAACGGTAAAAATGGTTGGAACAGCCAGGGACAGGATTTATAAGGAAGGGTCAGAACTGCTAGAAAACCAGCTGGCATATAGGGAGATGGCCCATGCTGTCAACCCCTATGGCGATGGTAAAGCCAGCGGCAGGATCATAGAAGCAATCAAAAGGCATTTTGCCTGATAATTGGCCCCCATAAATGCTTGCAATAAATGCTTGCAAATGTTCATAACCCTATAAATTACTTATAATCAGTTAAAAAGGTCATTAATCTTACCCTGCAGTAATGTTGTAAGTAATCTGCATTTATAGATATAGAAATTTACCAGAAAGAGAAAATGTTATAAAAAATTCATGCAGGAATTATGCAGAAATAAAGCGAATATTGCATGTTGTGATAGAATTTGTTTATTATTATGATAATTTCAAGCTATGGTTGCCGCAATTTGTGTAATTTCTGTAATTTTTAAAAAGAAAGATGATTGTATTAATGGTAAAAAAAACAAACACTATCCTGAAAAACTTTCGTCTTGGCCAGATAGCCATATCCCTTGGTATAAACTTTGCACTCTGGAGTTTTGTGGGATTTTTCCTGGGCAGCAGGTTAGATACAAGGCTGGGGACAGAGCCCTGGTTTATGATTCTAGGAATATTAACTGGCATAGGATTTACTTTTTACGGTTTTATAAAAGAGATTATGGTGTTGGGTGATATGGAGAAAAAGGACCGTTTAAAAGAAAATGCCAGGGAGGACACAAAAAAAGATGCAGCAGATGCAGCACATGCAGCAGATGCAGCAAAAGATGATAAATACAAAGGATGATAAACGTGAATCAAGACGCCATGTCTTTTCTCAAGGATAAGAAGCTTAAAACCATTGTTATTCTTGCAATAATTACTGTATCTATAACATTTATATTAGGATTTAAAGGGATAGCCGCAGGTGTATTAGCTGCCGCGCCTGTGGGAATTTTTAATTATTGGATGATGTGGGATGCAGTTCAAAGGAAACTGGCAAACAAGGAAACAAATAAGGTGTTGTTGGGCCGATTACTAATGCGCATGATCATTTCAATTGCAGCCTTGCTTGCTGCAGTGCAGGTGGGAATTGACTTTCTTTTTGGAGTTATGATTGGTCTGTTTCTGCATCTATTTACTTATGCTTTTGACGTACTAAACATACTGACAGGCAAAAAATATCAGTAACAATTTTATTGAACTTCCATGTATTATTGAAATTCCATGTATTATATGTAATAATAGCTGTAATTGTTTTTTTGCATGTATAAATTTTTATGGTTTTTTTTGGTATGGCCACCAGGCCTTTTTAATATAACTAAATATAATAGTAGTGATTACAAATTTAAAGCAGCATTAAGCTATTTAATTGTTATGCAGCAGGAAAGCTTTTGTAAAATATTGAACTTAAACTGTTGGTTTGTTTTTTAATTAAAATCAGGGGTGTGCAAATCCTATTGAAAGGGGTGAGGAGATTAATGGAAGAAAAAGTAAGAGCCCTGTCAAAAATTATGGAAAAAATGACACCAGAACCTGTATTTAACATAGGACCAGTACTCATTGATACCACAATCATCAACCAGTGGATTGCAATGTTCCTGCTTTTTGGCCTTATTTTTTGGATAACCAGAGGATTAAAATCCAGGCCAGAAGGCAAAAGGCAAGTCATAGCTGAACTAATAGTAGAATCTTTCCAGGGGCTTCTGGAAACAAACCTGGGAAAAAAGGGACGCAAATATACATCTCTTGTTGGAACTCTGTTTCTATTCATATTAACAATGAACTTGCTGTGGTTTATTCCGATTCCGGGGCTTATGCCGCCAACCACTGATTTAAGCACTACCTTTGGACTAGCAATAACAACAATTATCACAGTTAACATTATCGGACTATTAAATAATGGTTTAAAGGGATATTTGCACCATTTTGCTGAACCATTTCCAGTAATGCTGCCCTTAAATGTTGTTGAAGAAGCTGTAAAACCTGTATCATTATCCCTGCGTTTATTTGGCAACATGTTTGGTGAAAAGGTAGCTGTAACAATTTTGTTTTTGATGTTGCCCCTGTTGATCCCAGTCCCTGTAATGCTGTTAGGAGTGCTCATGGGTGTGGTTCAGGCCTTTGTATTCACCCTGTTAACCGTAACCTATCTAACAACTTCCATTAAAGGGCACTGATAAAAGGCACTAAAAAGGCACTAAAAAGGCACTAAAAAGGCACTAAAAAGGCACTAAATGCTTGGGGTTAAAAACTATTTTTCTAATTACTTGAAAGGAGGAATATCAATGGAAGCTTTAGCATTTATAGGCGTTGCACTTACAATTGGTATGGCTGCTCTAGGTTCAGCTCTAGGACAAGGTAAAGCTACTGCTGTTGCTATGGAGGGTATTGCCCGTCAGCCGGAAGCTGCAGGCGAGATTAGAACAACACTTTTAATTGCCCTGGCATTTATGGAAGCTTTAACATTATTTGCTTTCGTTATTGCTATTTTAATGTGGACTAAAATTTAAGTGTGTTTCACCTCTATGAATTAATAACAAATTCAGGGCGAATGGAGGTCAATCAAAAGCGATGGCAGCATTCGCCCACCTACTATTTAGGCAAGAGAGGGGGGTACTCTCCAGTGCATTTTGAATTTTGGACAGTGGTTTTAACGGCTGTTAACGTTGGTGTTGTCATATATGTATTAAAGCTTTTATTATTTGGCCCTGTTGGCAAAATCCTGCAGGACAGGGAAGAAAGAATTGAATCTTCTCTTGCCAAGGCAGCTGCTGCCCAAAGAGATGCTCAAGAACTTCTTGAAAAATATCAGCAGCAGATGAACGAAGCCAAAAAAGAGGCACAGGCAATTATAGAGAGAGCCAATAAAATTGGCATGCAGACTAGAGAAGAGATTATCAAAGAGGCACAGGAAGAAGCTGCAAAAACCCTTGAAAAAACAAAAAGAGTAATACAAGGGGAAAAAGCAAAGGCCCTAGAACAAATCCGCAGGGAAGCAGCTGTCCTGGCAGTTATGGCTGCCGGTAAAGTTATCAATAAGCAGTTAGATCCAAAACAGCATGCAGAGTTGGTCCAGGACTATATTAATGAGGTAGGCGAGATTCAATGAGCAACTTAGCTGTAGCAAAAAGATATGGCCAGGCTCTCTTTGATTTGGCCTCGGAAAAGAACATGCTGGATCAGCTTGAAAAGGAACTGACCCAAGTACTAGAAGTTATAGAAGAAAGCCATGAATTAAAAAAGATTTTAGAGCAGCGCCTCATAAGATCTGAAATAAAGCAGGAGATTTTCCGCAAGGTTTATTCAGGAACCATTTCTCCAGTAACAATGAATTTTTTATTATTGATTTTGCACAAAAGAAGAGAAATGGTTTTAAACCAGATTGTCAGTCAATTCTTAAACCTGGCCAATGAAGCAAGGGGAATAGTAAAGGCCCAGGTGAAATCAGCTGCCCAGCTTTCTTCCGAAGATCTGGAAAAGCTCTGTGAAAGCCTTGAAAAAATTACAGGCAAAAATATTCTCCTGGAAGCGACAGTAGATGAGAAGCTCATTGGTGGGTTAGTTGTAAAAATTGGAGATAGAATTATTGATGGTAGTATTTCCACAAAGTTGAAGATGCTTGAAAAACATCTCAAAAGCACCAGTTTTGAACAGGAATAGGGGTGAGGAAATTGAGCATAAGACCCGATGAAATAAGTTCAATTTTAAAAAGCCAGATTGAAAATTTCCAGGCCCAGGTTGATGTATCTGACGTAGGAACTGTTATTCAAGTTGGTGACGGTATTGCAAGGATATACGGTCTGGAGAAAGCCATGGGTGGTGAGCTTTTAGAGTTTCCGGGAAGTATAGCCGGAATGGTTCTTAACCTGGAAGAAGATAATATTGGTTGTGTTATTCTAGGACCATATACTGGAATTAAAGAAGGAGATCAGGTCAAAAGAACTGGCCGTATCATGGACGTACCAGTAGGTGATGCCATGATAGGCAGGGTTGTAAATGCACTTGGTCAGCCCATTGATGGCAAGGGCCCAATTGAAACTAACAAAACCAGGCAAATTGAGGTAGTGGCACCTGGTGTAATCTACCGCCAGCCAGTTAACATGCCACTGCAGACGGGATTGAAATCCATTGACTCCATGGTCCCCATTGGCAGGGGCCAGAGGGAGCTGATAATTGGGGACCGCCAGACTGGGAAAACAGCTGTTGCTGTTGACACAATAATTAACCAGAAGGGCCAAGGGGTTATTTGTATCTATGTTGCCATAGGCCAGAAGGCATCAACTGTGGCCGGTGTAGTGCAGAAGCTTGAAGAAACAGGAGCAATGGATTATTCAATAGTTGTTTCTGCAGCAGCCAGTGAGCCTGCACCAATGCTGTATATTGCCCCCTATGCTGGCTGCGCAATGGGTGAGGAATTTATGTGGCAGGGCAAGGATGTGCTTGTTATTTATGATGACCTTTCCAAGCAGGCTGCTGCATATAGAGAATTATCCCTGCTGCTGAGAAGACCTCCTGGCAGGGAAGCTTATCCGGGGGATGTTTTCTATCTCCATTCCCGTTTGTTAGAGAGGGCGGCAAGATTGAGCAAGGAGTATGGCGGTGGTTCTCTAACTGCTCTGCCCATTATTGAAACCCAGGCTGGTGACGTTTCGGCATATATTCCAACAAACGTTATCTCAATTACAGACGGTCAAATATTCCTTGAATCAGACCTTTTCTATGCAGGCTTCCGTCCGGCCATTAATGTGGGCATCTCAGTATCCAGGGTTGGTGGTGCTGCACAGATTAAAGCCATGAAGCAGGTAGCAGGCAGGCTGCGCCTTGACCTGGCCCAGTACAGGGAGCTTGCAGCCTTTGCCCAGTTTGGATCTGATCTGGACAAAGCAACCCAAGCACGTCTTGCCAGGGGAGAAAGAATGATGGAACTCCTCAAGCAGAACCAATATTCACCAATGGCAGTAGAGGACCAGGTTGCAGCTATCTATGTAGCTGTTAATGGTCACCTGGACGATATAGCTGTAAGTGAAGTGAAAAAATTTGAAGCAGAATTTCTTTCCTATCTCAAAAACAGCAGGCCTGAGATTTTAAAGAATATAGTAGAAACAGGCAAGCTGGAGAAGGATAATGAAGAGGCCCTGGTGGGTGTTATCAAGGAATTCAAAGAATTATTCAGTCAGTAGTCAGAAGTCGGAAGTCGGAAATCAGAAATCAGAAATCAGAAATCAGAAATCAGAAATCAGAAGTCAGAAGTCAGAAGTCAGAAGTCAGAATTTAGAAGTCAGAAGTCAGAGTTCAGAATTTGAAAGCAGGGGATTGCATATGATCTATTCTGGCTCCTGTATTCTGTATTCTGTAAAAGGTGGTGAATAACCCATGGCAGGAATGCGGGATATAAAGCGGCGCATTCGAAGTGTAAAAAATACCCAGCAGATTACCAGGGCCATGAAAATGGTTGCTGCTGCAAAGCTTAGAAAGGCCCAGGCATCTGTTATTGCAGCAAGACCTTACAGCAACAAGCTCTCTGAGGTTATGGGAAGGTTATCATCAGCCCAGAGTTCCTTTTCCCACCCATTGTTGGAGGAAAGAACCGAAGGAAAGATTGGCTTTGTGGTAATCAGTGCTGATAGGGGACTATGCGGCGGATATAACCAGAATATTCTTCGCTTTGCCAGGAACAAAATAGACTCAATGGGCGAGGATGTGTCATTAATCTGCGTTGGCAGAAAGACCAGGGATTTTTTTGCACGCCGTAATTACAATATAAAAGAATACTATACAGACCTTGGTGACCTCCCTGATTATATCCAGGGAAGAGAGCTGGCAAGGGAAATCATGAAAATGTATAACACCAGGGAATTTAAAAAGCTTTACCTGGTCTATACAGAATTTGGCTCAGCCATTAGCTACAAATCAAAAATGATTCCACTGCTGCCTGTCAGTCCTGAAGTTGATAAAGGGGATAAACAGGAGATAGAATACATTTATGAGCCAAGTTCAGAAGAAGTTCTAGGAACTCTTTTACCCCGTTATGTGGAAATAAATGTATTCAGGGCCTTATTGGAAGCCAAGGCTAGCGAGCACGGAGCAAGGATGACAGCCATGAGCAGTGCAACAGACAATGCAGGTGAATTAATAGATAAACTGGTCTTGTCATATAACAGGGCAAGACAAGCAGCAATTACCAAGGAAATTTCAGAAATTGTTGGCGGTGCTGCTGCATTACAATAGTTGCGAAAGGAGGACCATACTATGAATCGGGGAAAAATTGTACAGGTAATTGGTCCTGTAGTTGACGTTCAGTTTCCTGAGGGAAACCTTCCTGAGATATATAACGCTGTAAAGATCTTGTCAAAGGATCAAACTGAAGATACAGGCCTGGATTTTGAAATTAATATTACAATGGAGGCCATGCAGCATTTAGGAAATAACAGTGTCCGCTGCGTTGCCCTTTCCTCAACAGGCGGTTTGCAAAGGGGAATGGTAGCTGTGGATACTGGCGGGCCCATTAAGAT
>JAGXSK010000237.1 GCA_018333845.1 Clostridia bacterium
TTGATGCATCCAATGAAGTATTAATAAGAAGATTTAAGGAAACCAGGAGAGCCCACCCCTTATCATCAGTAGACATAATGGAAGGGATTATCCAGGAACGAAAAATCCTTGCCCACCTTAGGAGCAGGGCAGAGGTTATTCTTGATACCTCTGACATGTTCACAAGCCAGTTAAAGGGACAAATATCAAATATATTTAGTGGTGAGATAGACAAGCTGCCCATAACAGTAATGTCCTTTGGCTTTAAATATGGCATACCAATGGATGCTGATCTTGTGGTTGATGTTAGATTTATCCCAAACCCCCATTATGACATGGGATTGCGTCCTTTATCTGGTCATGATGGGGAAGTGAAAGAATATGTAATCAAAAATGAGGTAACCCAGGAATTCCTGCAAAAATACTGCAGTCTTCTTCATTTTCTTATACCCCACTACAAAAAAGAAGGAAAAAGTCAGCTGGTTATAGCCATTGGGTGTACTGGGGGCAGACATAGATCAGTGGCAATTGCTAATCATCTCACATTATGCCTTAATGGTTTTGATTGTAAAGTAATGGCCAAGCACAGAGATATTGAGAAGGATTCAGGAGGTATTTAATGGGCTGGTTTAAAACTAATTTTAAATGGTTGTATCCTGGCTTAAAGGTCAAGCGCTGGCTGCTTCTAGCCTTGATGGGAGTGATTTTATCCTCCTGGGGGTTGGCTCTAATACTTGAAGCAAAATGGTGGACCTTTTTATTCTTTATTGGCAGGTTCCTGGAAGAACAATATATTTCCTATAGCTCAGTGATGATTGCAGGTGTAACTTTTATTATACTTGGATTATTTATAATCTCCTTTTCCCTTAAAATGGGTGCTAGATCCATATTTAATGTTGTCATTCCCTATAATGAAACACGACTGGTAGAGGTAATCTATGAAAAAAGGCAATTAAAAAGAGGACCCAAGGTAGTGGTCATTGGTGGGGGAACTGGATTGTCGGTTCTGCTCAGGGGCTTAAAACACTATACAAGCAACATTACAGCCATTGTCACTGTAACAGATGATGGGGGCTGTTCTGGCAAGCTCAGGGGAGAGCTTGGAATATTGCCGCCAGGGGACCTGAGAAACAACCTCATGGCCCTGGCAGACGGTGACAGCCTTCTAGAGGATTTGTTCAACTACCGATTTTCAAGGGGAAAGGGTCTAGAGGGGCGCAATCTAGGCAACCTGCTCCTGGCAGCCATGACCGATCTTACCGGTGATATGCACAGGTCACTCAAAGAACTAAGTAAGGTCCTGGCAGTTAGAGGTACTGTATTGCCGTCTACATTAAGCAACGTTACCCTAAAAGCCCAGATGGATGATGGCTCAGAAGTTTATGGAGAAACAGAAATAGTCAAGCATCCAGGTAGAATTGTACAAATCCAGCTTGTCCCAGAGGATTGTGAGCCTGTTGAAGATACCCTTAAGGCTATTCAAGAGGCAGATGCTGTCATCATTGGACCAGGAAGCCTGTATACCAGTATAATTCCCAATTTATTAATCAAAAAAATTGCGGAAGCTGTAAGTACAAGCAGATCCCAGGTGTATTATGTTTGTAATGTAATGACCCAGCCAGGGGAAACAGATTTTTTTACAGCGGCTGATCATGTAAAAGCAATAAAAGCTAATGTCCCATGTTTAAGAATTGATAAGGTAATAGTAAATACAGGCAGTATTCCCAAAAGCCACGCAGAAAGGTACAGGATAAAGGGAGCCTATCCAGTGATACTAGATGAAAAAGCCCTCAAACAATTAGGTGTGAAAATACATAAGGCTGACCTTGTAAATCTTTCTGATCTAGTAAGGCATGATTCAGATAAGCTGGCAAGGGTTATCATGAAGGAAATCCTCAAAGACATCCCTGCCACAGAAAGGCTTAAGATTCTAGATCTGCTTTTTGGCGAAAGGTATAAAGACCTGGTTGGCTGATACCTTTCCATATGGATAAACAGCAACCTCATGAAGGGTATAATGGGGGGAATGGAATGTCTTTTACAAAAAAGGTTAAAGATGAAATGGCTCGCATAGATGATGGTGAAAAATGCTGCCAGCTTGCTGAGCTAAAAAGCTTGATTATGATGGCTGGAAATGTTCATATTGATGCTGATTATCATTTATCCCTGACATTGGAAACAGAAAATCCGGCAATTGCCAGAAGGGCATATAGACTGGCAAAAAACCTGTTTAATCTCCAGCATGAAGTTTCTGTTAAAAGAAGAGCCAGATTGAAAAAGAGTACTCTTTATGTGGTCAGGCTTTTGCCTCAAATCGGAACAAAAAAAGCTTTTAAAACCCTGGGCATAGAATTAACACCAAAGGGATATGAGCTTAAATGGGATTCAGATATTTTTAGAAAAAGGTGCTGTCACAGATCATATTTAAGGGGAGTATTTTTAGGCAGCGGGTCAGTAAGCAATCCGGAACAAAAGACATATCATCTGGAGATTATTGTTAAGGATCCAA
This sequence comes from Clostridia bacterium, assembly GCA_018333845.1. GTDB lineage: Bacteria > Bacillota > DSM-16504 > Desulfitibacterales > Desulfitibacteraceae > Desulfitibacter. Next base: position 2,489 of record JAGXSK010000237.1, read on the forward strand.
CCCATTACAAAATAATATGCGAGTTAATGCGAAACTTTGGTCTTAATCCAAAAAGCTTTATGAAAAGAAAAAATTATATGATATATTTAAAGGAAAGTGAACAGATAGTAGATTTCTTAAATATTATTGGAGCCCATGCTGCTCTTTTATCCTTTGAGGGTACACGGGTAAAAAAGGAAGTTAGAAACAGGGTAAATAGACTTGTAAATTGTGAAACGGCCAATCTCAATAAAACTGTTGATGCTGCCATTAAGCAGGTTGAAGCTATAAGGCTTTTAGAAAGAAACCTGGGCCTTGACAAGCTTCCTGCTGGCCTTGAAAAAATTGCTTGTTTAAGGCTGGAAAATCCCGACTTGAGCTTAAAGGAGCTTGGGGAACTCATGAACCCTGTAATAAGCAAATCAGGTGTTAACCACAGGATGAGAAGATTGCAAAAAATGGCCGATAAGATTTCTGGGAAAAAATTTCCAGGGATTTTCTAAAGTAAAAGTACAGCCGCCTTAAAGTGAGGACTAATATGCATGAAGTAAGATTCATAATGAAGCTGGCCCTTCCAGCAATATTTGAAATGCTGTTACATATGATGGTTGGACTTGTTGACATTGCAATGGTAGGAAGACTAGGTGCTGACTCTCTAACTGCGGTAGGGTTAGGCGGCCAATTCATCTATACTTCTATTTTTTTATTTGCGGCAATTGGAATTGGAGCAGGGGCAATAATTGCCCGGGCAATTGGTGCCCAAAACTTTCAAGAAGCAAGCAGAATCTCTGGACAAGCCCTATCCCTGGCAGCACTTTTGGGAGTAATAATAGGGGTTCTTACCTGGTTCCTTGCTCCCGCTATATTTAATATTTTTGCTCCCAATGAGGTTGTTCATACCCTTGGGGTAGAATATTTACGCATATTATCCCTGTCTAGTGTCTTTTTACTGGTGCTCCTAATTGGGGAAGCGGCCTGCCGCAGTGCAGGCTTTACAAAAATCCCCTTAAAGGTTGCCATGGTGGGCAACACAATAAATATCCTTTTAAATTATGTTTTAATATATGGCAAGCTGGGTTTTCCAGCTCTAGGTGTAAAGGGGGCTGCAATAGGCACATTAATTAGCTTTACTATCTCCTGTATCATTATCCTGGTTGTACTGACTAGCGGCAAAATTCCAATCAAGATCACCAGAAAGCACCTGTTCCCCATACAGTGGATAGATTTTAAAAGGATTGTTAAGCTCACGCTGCCTGCCGGGGGAGAAGAGTTTGTCAGGGCAGGAAGTCAAATTACAGGCGTATATTTAATTATTGGATTGGGCTCGGTACCCTATGCTGCACATCAAGTAGGAATATCCATTGAATCCATTTCCTTCATGCCTGGATATGGTTTTGCAATTGTTGCTGCTGCCCTTGTGGGTCAGAGTCTTGGTTCCAAGGATCCAGGCAGGGCCCATAGATTGGCATTTAAAACAATGTACCTGGCCGTGGCAACCATGACTGCTGCTGCCTGTATTTTTTTCTTTTTCAGCGAGTCTCTAGTTCGTATTTTTACTACAGATGAAAGCATAATTCCCCTTGCGGCATCACTTGTTAAGATTGCTGCCTTTGCCCAAACAGCCATAGCAATTGAAATGATAATGGCAGGGGCTTTACGCGGTGCTGGGGACACTAGATTTCCTTTTTACTTATCTATTATAGGCAACTGGATTATTCGCATTCCCCTGTTTTATGCTGCATTGCATATTTATGAGTTGGGACTGGATGCTGTATGGTGGATTACAGTATTTCAATGGATTGTCATAGCCATACTGGCACTTTGGAGATTTAAATTGGGAAAGTGGAAAAATATACAAGTTTAGAAATTGTTTTGCAGGAATAATTGGATAATTGTAGAAATATATTTGGAGAGAATTGCAAGTATGAAATTTAAGTTTAATTTAAAAAATTTTTAGAAACAAATATTTTCATTAAGATTTGAGTAAAAACTAGCGAGGTAAACTTAGTGTCTGGATATATAAAAAAGGTCAGCTTTTTTATTCAAAATGAGCTTAACCTTTCAGAGGAAAGAAGAGAGGTTATAGCCTACGGCATGGAAACCCTTGTGTCTGCTTTGCTGGGACTGCTTGGAATAGTTTTGTTTGGCTATCTATTTGGCCTTTTAGTGCCTTCATTAGTTATTTCCTTAACTGCACTGGCAGCCAGGGTCTATACTGGGGGCGCCCACTGCAGTTCAATGGGAAGATGTACAATAGCTACTATCATTATTTTCATGGTCCTGGCTTATATTAGTACAAGCCTTCTACCGCCTTCTCTTATCTTAATTGCAGGCGGATTTATAACCTCAATGATATTTATTGTAAGATACGCACCTGCAGAGGTTAAAGAAAAACCCTTATCAGATAATCATAAAAAACAATTAAAAAAGGGTGCATTAAGGTTAGGCATAGTGATTGGATTGTCAGTTGGATTAATATATTTCCTCATTAATGAATACTTTGCTCTCTATTTAACTATTGGTTTCCTATGGCAGACCCTTTCAATAACATCTATAGGCTTTACGGTAATTAATTATATTGATGGTTTTTTAAAAATTCTTTTGGAAAGGAGATGAAAAAACATGAAGAAGCTTAGATTTTTAGCAATAACAGGAGCTGCGTATTTGTTGACACTTGCTGCCTTTATCAGTGCAGCAGCTGCGTGTAATGGTTGGGCTTATCAACCTGAGATGCCGAAAAGCTTAAGAAAGTAGTAAAAAAAGGGGTGGTGATCCACCTCTTTATACTGACAGTGGTTAAATGTTGCGTCTGCATAATTAAACATGTATTATGGGGAAGAGGCAGGATAAACGCAAAAATTGTCGAAATATAGTAGCTGACTATAATCTAGAGGAGGAATATTATGAATATACCCATCTTGTCAGCTATTTTTCAAGGAATACCTGAATCAACTGCCTTGGTTTTTTTAACACTAGTATTTCTTAGGGCAAAGCTTAATTGGAGTTCTATATTGTTTTTAGGAGTGCTGCAAACAGCTGCAGCTTTTTTAATAAGGATGCTGCCATTAGCCTTTGGAGTACATACCGTAATACTAATACTAATATTAGCATCACTTATAGCTTATGTTTCTAAAAGAGAGATTATTAAAGTTATTCCTGCAGCGATAGTTTCTTTTGTTATGCTTTTGTTGTTTGAATTTGCCATTTTTAAAACCTTGATGTCTATGTTTGATATAAGTTTTGATATGCTGATTAAAAATAAATTATTAAAGATAGCCATAGCTACCCCACAATGGGTTTTATTGTTCTTAACAGGATTTATAATCCAATATTTTAGAGGAAAAAATAAAAGTTTTTAAGGAAGTTATTCTATGAATATCTCAGGCTTTGAAAACAAGAGAAAAGAAAAAATAAATCAATATCTTGTATTGCTTCAAATAGCATTTCATTTTTTTGTTATTATCTGGTATTTGCAGTTTGAAGCGGCAGAATTTACAAGTATAGATTCTTTTCATGCATTAATGGTGTTAAGTTTCCTGGGACTGCTTACCCTGGTCTTTTTGGGAAGAATTAGGCCAGATACCAGTCAAAAAGATTTGTTAACTGAGATATTCATAGTAACTGGATATATTTTAACAGTATTTTTTTTGGTTTATTTAATTGATTCCTTTATTACTAGAACCCTTTTTTTTGTGCCCATGATTATAATAATTATCAAGCATGGGAAAAAAATTGGTTTAGCAATAACTACTATAGTAATACTTGCATTTTTTATCCTGGAGTTAATTAGGGGAACAATTCCCTATAATATAGAAGACTTGCTGATCTTTTCTTCCACATCATTGCTTATAATCTGGCTAATAGGGAGTTTGCTGGAAGCAGAAGAAAAAATGAGAAGAAGTCTCATTGAAATTGCCCATAGGGATAAATGTATTCTAGAAAATAATGAGGCTGGAATCATTTACATAGATAATGAAAATATAGTTCGAATTTTTAATGGTGCTGCTGAAAAGCTGTTAAACATGAGTAAAGATGATGTTTTGGAAAAGACCATAGACTGTATTAGACAGGGCTATCTTACTGATATTTATTGCAGGAGCGATGGTGATAACCAAAATGACGAGAGCATTTTCATTAAAGATTATAATCTGATTAATATTTCTTTAATATATGATGACAAGGAAGAATATCTAGGCAAGTTAATAATGATTAAAGATCTTAGTCAAACTAACATCCTGCATACATTAAAGCAAAAGGTTGATTTCATAACTGAGTCTATTAACATGCCTATTATTACAATTGATGAATCGGGCAGGATAACCTTTTTAAATAATAAGGCATGTGAATTCTTTGCTATTAATAAGAGCAAGGCTCTTTTAAGACATTATAGAGAAACATTTTGCAGTGATTTCTGTGATTATATTGAAAAAGCACTGCAGTTTCCGGAGAATATCCTAAATGATGAAATTACATTTGACTGCACTGCTGAGAAGGGACCCAGGGAAGTACTTGTATCTGTGGGGATTACCAAGGATATTCAAAAAAATATTCAGGGTGTTACTTTCTTGATTAATGATGTAACAGAGTTAAGAAACAGGGATAGACAGTTTATGCAGGCTGATAAACTGGCAGCTTTAGGTGAGGTGGCTGCCGGAGTGGCTCATGAAATTAGAAATCCTCTAACTACAATTAAAGGTATTGCCCAGCTGCTTCAAAGAAGAGTTGATACAGGAAACATAGGTGATTCTTTAAACTTAATAGTTGAAGAAGCTAATAGAGCTAACTCAATAATAAGTGACTTTCTGGCTTTTGCAAGGCCATCTAACCCCATGTTTAACTCAAAACCCTTAAGACAGGTTTTTAATGAAATCTATCACTTAATTGAATCACACTGCCTTTTGCATGAAACCAAACTGGTGCTTCAGCATGTAGATAGCCAAAACCCCACAGTTAACTGGGATGATAAGCAAATCAAGCAGGTTTTTCTAAATCTTACCTTGAATTCTTTAAAAGCCATGAAAGAGACTGCTTCTAAACGTATAGAAATATCTGTTGGGCAAAACAAAGAAAATATAATAGTAAATTTTAAAGACACTGGTACTGGTATTGAAGAAGATATAGTTAAGGACATCTTCAATCCCTTTTTTACAACAGAACATGAAGGTACTGGTCTTGGTCTTAGCATCAGCTATAAAATCATTGAACGTCACAAGGGCAAGGTATCCATTAAAAGCAAAAAAGGTGAGGGAACAACATTTGTTATTGAGCTGCCCATAAACCCCAATTAAGACAATAATAACCAGGGGGAATTTTTCATGTCCATCTAGTATTAATCCTGGACTGGTGAATAAATATAACCAAGGGAAACGAGCAGGAAATATGTAATTTACCTAGAATATATAAGACAAGACATTGACACTACAATAGAGAATTCCCAAGTCTAAATGTCTTTTAAGGAGTGGGTTTTATGCAAATGGGCTTTGAACTTAACTTACAACAAACCCAAAAGTTAATAATGACTCCAGAACTGCGCCAGGCCATAACAGTACTGCAGCTTTCTTCTCTTGAACTAGCAGAATTTGTACAGGAACAAATCTTGGAGAATCCAGCCCTGGAAATAGAATCTGCTGAAGATAGTCCAGAAGAAACTCTTGCTGCCGCAAAGGAAAAAAAGGAAGAGAAGGAAGATAATGAGGCCTTTGACGTTGACTGGCATGAGTATTTTCAAGACAGAGATATTGGGTATGTAAAAGCACCTCGCGAGGAAGCTAAAGAGATAAATTATGACAATTTTTTGACAAAAGCACCAACCCTGGAGGAGTATTTATTAAATCAATTAAAGCTTTTTTGTTGCAGTGCAAAGGAAAAAGAGATTGCCCAGTTTATTATTGGCAGCCTGGACAGGAATGGATACCTATGCATTTCTTTAAAAGAGATTGTAGAAATGTATTCTTATGAAATGTCCCAGGTAGAAGCAGCATTGAAATTGGTTCAGTCCTTTGATCCTCCTGGTGTAGCTGCAAGAGATCTGGTAGAGTGCCTGCTGCTGCAAATAAGTGACAAGGAACTTAAACTTAACTCCTTGTTAACCTCGGTAATTAAGTATCATTTAGAAGATGTAGCCGCTGGAAGACTGTTAAAAATAGCTAAAAGTCTGGATATTACACCAGAAGAAGTGCAGCAGTTAGTGGATTATATTAAAACCCTTGACCCCAAGCCTGGTCGCTGGTTTGCTGATTCAGAGCAGACCACCTATATTGTACCTGATGTGGTTGTGGAAAAGGTAGAAGGTGAATATATTGTAATTGTCAATGATGTATATACACCAAGATTGGGGATCAATCCAGTTTACAGAAGGCTGCTGTCAGCAGATACAGTTGATGTTAATGCCAAAAAGTTTATCGAGGGAAAATTAAATTCGGCTGCATGGATCATAAAGAGCATTGAGCAAAGAAGACTTACCTTATATAAGGTGGTTAACTGTATAGTAGAGTTCCAGAAGAACTTCCTTGATAAGGGAGTAAAGCACCTGAAACCGTTAAACTTAAAACAGATAGCTGAGCAATTAGAGATCCATGAATCAACAGTTAGCCGGGCAACAAATAATAAATATATTCAGACACCTCAAGGCGTTTTTCCATTAAAATTCTTTTTTGCCAGTGGTGTTGATAATTATTCTGGGAGTGGTGTTTCCTCTGAAAGCATCAAAAAGATGCTTAAGGAATATGTAACCAACGAAAATAGTGCTAAACCCTATACAGACCAGCAGTTAACAAACATGCTGAAGGCACAGGGGATAAAGATTTCCAGAAGAACAGTGGCCAAGTACAGGTGTGAGCTTGGCATGGCTTCTACCAGCAAGAGAAAAAGATACTAGCTTATATGAGGAGATACTGGCTGTATACTGAATACTTATAATTGATAATATTTACCTTAATAATTAATAGTGCTATAATTGGGCAAGAAGCATTGTATTAAGAAGCATTGTATGAGGCAAGGAAATACTAAATCATGTGGCACGTGATAATAAAGGAGGGTTAGTATGGCAGGAGAGCTAAAACATATTAAAACTATTCTAAAATCACAGCTTCAAAAAACCCAGGAAAGTGGTGGGTGTGGAGAATGTCAGGTTTCATGTCAGTCAGCTTGTAAAACCTCTTGTACTGTTGGAAACCAACTCTGTGAAAAGAACTGACCATTAAACTCGGGTAACCCCCGAGTTTTTGAATATTTGAATTCAAAAAAACAAAAAATACGCAGCACATTGGTTGTTGTATATTGGATATCTTATAAAGAAAACTTAGTTCAGATGGAGTTTTTACTCCACCTGAACTTTAGTTGCACTTATTTCGAAGCTTGGCGGCACTTATCTCCCGCTTATAGAAGCGGGAGTATTAGTAACGCCGCTGAGAT
>JAGXSK010000238.1 GCA_018333845.1 Clostridia bacterium
GACCATGAACACTAGATTAAGAAAGGGAGAATTAAAGAGAAAGAAGTTTAATATAGGTATTGACCCAGCCATATTTTTTGGAGAAAGTGCAACCCTTACTACAGGACTGCTGTTAATACCCATAATACTTTTGCTATCCATATTTATGCCAGGTAACAATACTGTTCCTTTGGCAGATTTACCAGCAATGCCTTTCATGGTTATAGGTATAATAGCTGTAATGAGAGGAAACATATTAAGTGCAGCAATTGCAGGAATTATTTGGTATATGTTTGGAAACTGGGTAAACTCAGATATTACAGCTATATTTACCCAAGCGGCAGTAGCAGCAGGTGTTGATATTCCTGCAGGTGGCACCATGATTACGGCCTGGTCCATAGCTGTTAGTCCAATATTCTGGGCAGTATATAAAGCATTCTCAGCCCCAGAAGGAATCAGAATATTTACAATAATATTATCATTTGCGGTATATTTTGTACTCTTCTACATGTTTAAGACTAACCAAAAAACTTGGCATAAAGCTGCCGATGCAAGTGAAGAATTTCTAAACCAAAAATATGGGGAAGAAGCAGCAAATAAAACAGATGGCACTAGTGTTTCAAGTTAATTTTAAATTTATAAATTAAGGGACTGGATAAAGTTCAGTCCCTTAATAAATTCAGCTAATAATACTATATAATACTTAAATTGCGAATAGAGGGTGATGACATGATGCTAGAAGGAATTGCTGGTTCAAAAGGTATAGCTATTGGCAAGGTTTTCATATATGAAAAAGTGACCATGACAGTATCTAATAACATAATAGCTGAGGAGCAAACGTCTTTAGAACTAGAAAAATTGAAAAAAGCTATAGCTATATCTAAACAGCAAATTTCATCCATTAAAGAAAAAACCTTAATAGAGTTTGGCGAGGATAAGGCTCAAATTTTTGAAGCCCACTTAATGATTTTAGAAGATCCAGTAGTGATAAAGGAAATAAAGGGACTTATTATAAACTCTAAAATAAATGCCGCATTTGCTGTGAATACAGTTATCAATAATTATTATGGTCAATTTGCAGAATTAGATGACGATTATCTTAAAGAGAGAGCAGCAGATATAAAGGATGTCGGAAGTAGACTGCTGAGAAATATAACTGGCTGTGAGTATAAAACCCTGGCAGATCTTAAGGAAGAAGTTATTATTGTTGCTCATGATTTAACTCCTTCAGATACAGCACAGCTTGACAAAAGGTATGTTTTAGGATTTGCGACTGAAATTGGGGGAAAGACTTCCCATACAGCTATCCTGGCAAACACTTTAGAAATATGTGCAGTTTTAGGTTTGGAAAACATTACGAAAAAACTTAAAAACGGGGATTATTTAATTCTTGATGGCTTTGAGGGTAAAGTAATAATAAACCCAAATGATGAGCAGATTAAGAAATACTCTCAAAAGAAAAAGGAATATGAGGTTTTAAAAAAAGGGCTTCTTAAACTTGTTAACTTACCTGCTGTCACAACTGATGGAAAATGTATTAAAATTGCCGGAAACATAGGAAATCCTAATGATATAAAAGCAGTAATAGAAAATGGTGGTGAGGGAGTTGGCTTATTTCGTACTGAGTTTTTATACATCAATCGAGATGAACTGCCCTCTGAAGAAGAGCAGCTTCAGGCATATAAAAAGGTTGCCGAAGCGGCAGGAGGCAAACCAGTAATAATTAGAACTCTTGATATTGGTGGAGATAAGCAGGTTGACTGTCTGATCATACAAGAAGAACAAAATCCATTCTTGGGATATAGAGCTATAAGATTATGTCTGGATCAAAGGGATATATTTAAGGCCCAGCTCAGGGCTATTCTTCGTGCTAGTATATATGGACAAATACTCATTATGTTTCCCATGATTGCTGATATAATGGAGATAAGAGTTGCCAAGGATGTACTTAAAGAGGTAAAAGTTGAACTGAGTCAAAGGGGAGTTAAATACGACAGGAACATAAAAGTAGGTATAATGATTGAAATACCTTCTGCAGCCATAACTGCAGATATAATAGCTCACGAGGTAGATTTTTTTAGCATTGGTACTAATGATTTATGCCAGTATACACTGGCAGTTGACAGAACAAATGAAAAGCTTTCCTACCTGTACCAGCCCTTTCATCCATCTATGATTAGACTAATTAAACATGTTATAGATTCATCTCACAAAGAGGGCAAGTTTACCGGCATGTGTGGAGAAATGGCCGGCGATCCGCTGGCAGCATTATTGCTAGTCGGTATGGGAATTGATGAATTAAGCATGAACTCTTCAAGTATACCCCATGTGAAAAATATTGTTAGAAGCATATCATATGAGCAAGCTGTAGAAATAGCTTCAAAGGCATTAAAGCTATCTACTTCAGATGAGATAATAAACTTTTTAAAAGAAAGTGCTGATAAATTGAATATTAATAATATGTTCTAGGAGGTTGAAGATGTATACACAAAAAATAGTTGTTGCGAATCAAACAGGCCTTCATGCTAGACCTGCTTCATTATTTGTTAAAACAGCAAACAAATTCAGCTCAAAAATTACTTTGCACAAACAAGACAAGGCTGTTGATGCCAAATCAATCATAGGCTTGCTTTCTTTGGGGGTGTCAAAAGGAACTGAAATTATAATAACAGCAGAGGGAGAAGATGAGCAATTGGCTGTGGAAGCCCTTGTAGTTCTAATTAAAGGATTTAATGAATAGCAAATTTTTTATATAACAGCTCTCTAGATGGGAGCTGTTTTTTTGATGAATTACATGTGCCCAGGTTTTTGTGTGTTATGATAAAAAAACATCTTTCAAAAAAAAGCAGTTTACTTTTCCTATAGAAGTGGATTATAATAAGTATATACCACCCCCGGGGGAGGGGTTGCGATTTTAATTAATGGAGTTGATGGAAGTGGAAAATGAAAAGGCAACCATATTAACCCGCTTGCGAACCATTAGAGGACATATTAATGGTGTAGAAAAAATGATTGAAGACAACAAGGATTGTGCTGATATACTGATACAAATGGCTGCCATAACAGGATCAATAAAAAAGGTAGAGATAATGATAAGCAAGCATATGGCCGAACAATGTTTAGAAAAGGCATTAAATGAAGGCAAAGACTTAAAGCAAGAAATTGCTCAACTTTTAGAAAATATTTTAAAATACAAATAAAAAAATTAGGTGATAACCATGAAAAAAATACTTATTTTAGGAGCCGGCACTGCTGGAACAATTATGGCTAATAGCCTTAATAAAACAATAAATAAAAAAGAATGGTCAATTACCATTATCGACCAACATTCATATCACTACTATCAGCCTGGATTTCTATTTATTCCCTTCGGGATCTACACAGAAAAAGACGTTGTAAAAAGAAAAACCAGATTTTTACCAAAGGGTGTGGAATACATTCAGTCTCCCGTGGAATTGATCAATGCAGAAAAAAATCAGGTTGTTTTAGGCAACCAAGAAATGATTTCTTATGACATTTTAGTCATAGCAACTGGATGTGACATAGCTCCTGAAGAAACCGAAGGGCTAAAAGAAGGATGGGGAAAAGATATATTTGACTTTTATACCATTGGGGGTGCGCTGGCTCTTAAAGATAAATTGGATAATTGGAAGGGAGGAAAACTGGTTGTTCATGTCAGCGAAATGCCCATTAAATGTCCAGTAGCTCCAATTGAATTTGTTTTTCTAGCAGATTGGTTCTTTACTGAAAAGAAAAAAAATCGTCAAGAAGTAGAACTGGTTTATGTTACTCCCCTTGATAGTGCTTTTACAAAGCCAATTTGTTCTGAAGTTTTAGGTGATTTATTTCCACAGAAAAATATAAGTTTGGTTAATAAGTTTAACGTCAGCCATGTAGATTCCCAGAGCAGGAAAATAGTATCTTTTGATAACAAAGAGGTAAATTATGATTTGTTAGTTACAGTTCCAATAAACATGGGGAGTAAGCTCATAGGACGGTCTGGTTTAGGAGATGACTTAAATTTTGTGCCAACAGATAAACACACCCTGCAATCCAAAGAATATGAAAATATTTTTGTTATAGGAGATGCCACTGATCTGCCAACTTCAAAGGCCGGTTCAGTTGCCCATTTTCAAGGGGAAATTTTAACTGAAAATATCTTGAATTATATTAATAGGAAACCACTAACAGCACATTACGATGGCCATGCCAATTGTTTTATTGAATCAGGATATAATAAAGCATTTTTGATTGATTTTAACTATGATTATGAACCTGTCTCAGGAACCTTCCCGCTTCCAGGAATCGGGCCCTTCTCACTGTTAAAAGAAACAAGGGTTAACCACCTTGGTAAGATGGCTTTTAAATATATTTACTGGAATATGCTGTTAAAGGGCATACCTATTCCCACTGTCCCTGCGCATATGAAAAAGAGCGGCAAGAACCTTGATCTGCTGCCAGATTAGTTTTATAAATATTTTATAAAAGGAGTGTTTAGCTATGGAAAAAGTAATTGCTGGTTATACTGTAGATGTCACTGAGGAAGGATATTTGACTCAAATGAAGCAATGGAACAAGGAAATTGCCGAGGCAATAGCTAAAGAACTTGGCATCCATGAATTAACTGAAGGTCACTGGAAAGTAATTGAATTTTTGCGAAGGGACTTTGCGGAAACAGAAAAAGTACCAACCACCAGGAGAATAAAAAATGTGGGCAATATTCCCACAAAGGATTTATATGATCTGTTTCCTGATGGACCTGTATTAAAAGCTGCTAAAATAGCAGGCATAAGTAAACCTGTTAGTTGTGTTTAATGAAGGGGGATAAAAAGATGCCAAATGACGATAAGATAAAGAAAGTATCCATTATAATTTCAAAGGGTTCTTTAGAAGGGGTATATCCAGGGTTAATTTTGGCTAATGGAGCAAGAATGAAAGGTATTGAGGCCAATATCTTTTTCACTTTTTTTGGGCTAGATGCCATTACAAAAAAGAAAATGAATAAAATTAAAGTTGCAACAGTTGGCAATCCAGCAATGGGCATTCCTTCCTTAATTGGAATTATGCCTGGGATGTCAGCCCTGGCAAGTGGTATGATGAAAAAACAAATGGAACAATTGGACATTCCTCCAATACCAGAATTTATTGAAATGATCTATGATGCAGGAGGAAAATTGTATGCATGCCTAGCTAGTGTAGAAATGTTCAAACTTAAAAAAGAAGACTTTTGCGATCAGGTGGAAGATGTGTTAACTGTAGGAGATTTTTATGAGCTTTCAGCTGGAGGGCAAATAATATTTACGTAGGCATTTTAGCTCCATTTCCGAAAGATCAGCTAAAGCCTGAATTCCTGAACCTCCTGGGATAATTTTAATGCCTCCCAGTGCATCAATAACAATGTCCATGATACTATTTTGGTGCCTCAAGCACCCAGGTTTCAAAAAATCCATGTTTAATGTGGAGTAATAATGTCCAAACCTTGATCTTTAACTGCAAAGGACAGTTCAGGAAAAGGTTTGGACATTATATGTTTAATCAGGTAAAATGCTATATGTGGGTTTACTCTAAATATTTTATGGGGTCAACCAGACCGGCTTCTTTAAAGCCCTTTAACCTTAAGACGCAGCTGTCACATTTTCCGCAATTGGTGCCTTTATAACAAGATTTTGTCAGATGATAGGGAGCAGCTAATTTATTTCCTAGTTGTACAATTTCAGATTTTGACAAACTAATCAAGGGAGTCTCTATTGTACATTTTAAACCATCCTGAACAAAGTTCTTCGATGAAAGGTTGATGGTTTCTTCCAGGCTTTTTATGAATTCAGGTCTGCAGTCAGGATAACCACTAAAATCCACAGCATTAACACCTAGATATATTTTGCCAGCACCAAGCACTTCAGCATATGCTGAAGCCAGTGAAGCAAAAATTAAGTTTCTTTGTGGAACATATGTATTTGGAATGCTTCCATCTGTTGTTTCTTCTGGAATGGCAAGACCTATGTCTGTAAGAGAGCTGTTGCCTATCTCACATAAGAAATTAACGTCTACAATTTTATGCCTTGCTTCAAGTCCATAGTGTTTGGCAACTGCTTTAGCACTTTCTATCTCTATAGAATGCCTCTGGCCATAGGTAAAGCTAATGGGGTAAATATCCTCTTTATTATTAAAAGCTACAGCCATACATGTTGTACTATCCAATCCACCAGATAGTGTTACAACTACTTTCACGTAAATCCCTCTCTCTATACAATGATATGAACAATTATATCTTATTTTTCAATAATACAACAACCAGGAAATCATAAGTTATTAGTAAAAGCGGAGTTCGCAACCTCCTCCGCTATATAAATCAAAACTAAAGGAGTGTGTGAATATGTTTATCTTACAGTCAGAGTTTGAATTTGATGCAGCCCATAGACTTATAGGACATAAGGGGAAATGCGCCAGGCTTCATGGACACAGGTGGAGGGTAATTGTTCAAATCAAAAGTGTGCAATTAAAGGCAGAAGGTGCTGACAGAGATATGGTTATAGACTTTGCAGACCTCAGGCAGGATCTCAAGGAACTGGAGAATATGTTTGATCATAAGGTAATTGAGGAAGGAAAGGTGTTTCAGGTCAATGATACTACTGTCATTGTACCCTTCAGACCTACAGCTGAAAGGCTGGCCCAATTCATTTATAAAAGAATTGAAGAAAAAGGCTATCAGGTACATGAGGTTAAGGTTTTTGAAACGCCTAAAAATGCAGTTGCTTATATGGAATAGGAGTGCCTAATATGCTAAAAGTTAATGAAAAGTTTGTGAGTATTAATGGAGAAGGTCCCCATTCCGGCATGTTGGCAGTATTTATCAGGTTTGCAGGCTGTAATCTGCAATGCTCTTATTGTGATACACAGTATGCAGCAAATTTAACCACAGCTGAACACAAAGAAGAAAGTGTAGAGGACATCATGAGCTATATTGAAGAGCAGGGCATAATCAATGTTGTTTTAACAGGTGGAGAACCCCTGCTTCAGCAGCAGTCTGAGCTTTTAAGGCTTATAGAGAATTTAAGTGCAAGGGGTTACAAGGTGGACATTGAAACCAACGGATCAATTGACATTTTGCCTTATAGAGATATTGCCTGTATCATCATGGACTACAAACTTCCCATGAGCGGCATGGAGGAGTGGATGTGTATTGAAAATTTGCAGCATCTAAAAAATAGTGATGTTGTAAAGTTTGTATGCAGTACAGAAAAAGACCTGAACAGGGCTTATGAACTGATTCAAGAGCATGATTTAACTAAAAAAGTCAAAGTGTTTTTAAGTCCAGTTTTTGGAATGATAGATCCCCTGGCGATTGTTGAGTATATGAAACAAAAAAAGCTAAACAATGTCACGTTACAATTGCAGCTGCATAAAATTTTATGGGACCCCCAAGTAAGGGGAGTATGAAAAAACACCTCTTTCCAGTTCAATAGTGGATAGAGGTGTTGCTGTTTTAAGAGGATTTTAGATTTTCAGGATTTAATTCTTTCAGTTCATCTAATACAAAGAGTCCATCCTTTCTAATTAAAACATCATCAAAATATATTTCTCCGCCACCATAATCAGGGGTTTGAATACTTATCAGGTCCCAGTGGATGGCAGAGTTGTTTCCGTTGCTAGCTTCTTTGTAGCATTTGCCAGGTGTGAGATGAAAGCTTCCTGCTATTTTTTCATCAAACAAGGTATCATTCATTGGTGCAGTAATATAAGGATTAACTCCAACGGCGAACTCTCCAAAATATCTTGCACCCTCATCAGTATTAAGGAGTTCATTTATTTTCCTGGAATCGTTGGCACTTGCTTCAATGATTTTTCCGTCCTTTACATTAAAAAATACATTTTCATAAGTGAAGCCTTGATAATTAGAAGGACAATTAAACTTAATGTGACCGTTGATACTATTCTTAACAGGGGCAGTATAGACTTCGCCGTCAGGTATATTTCTCTTGCCATCACATTTAATCACAGGAATATCCTTGATGGAAAAGGTTATATCCGTATTGCTGTCTGCAATTCTTACCTTATCTGTTCTTTCCATTAGCCAAACAAGGTTATCCATGGCCCTGCTCATTCTGGCATAATCCATGGTGCAAACATCAAAATAGAAATTCTCAAAGTCCTCCAGGCTTAGTTGAGCCTGTTGAGCCATGGAATTATTGGGGTATCTAAGAATAACCCACTTGGTATTTTCAACCCTTTCCTTAAGAACTGTATCAGAAAAAACCCTATTATAGTTCTGCATTATCTCATCTGGTATACCCTTTAGCTCAAATGCATTATCACTTGCTCCAATGCCTATGGATGCGTCCATCTTTTGCATTCTTGGCAGTTCAAATTCCGCCATGAGTTTAATCTGTTCTAAATTAGCTTTTTTAAAAATTTCTCTAGATACAGTAGAGTTGCCTTGCTGTATAAAAGGGATAGCTCCCAGTTCATATGTTTGTTTAATCAACTCTTTAACCAATGGGATAGCACTTTCACCATTGAATGTAATGAGTATGTTTTCAGCTGGTTTTAATTCGCAGGAATAATTAAGCAGGTTCTTTGCAAGATTTGTTATTTTACTCATGAATTTTCCTCCTGAAACTAATTTATTGTTATGGCATTTAAAAAACATTTTCCAGCTTTGCTGGATAATTCCATAATGGCGTTATTGTAAATATACCCTCAACTTTAAAAAAAGTCTATTATTAATTTTGTTAATTTGGCAAATATTAATTTTGAATATTTTAAGAAGATTCCTTGCAAAAAGTTGATTACTTTAGTATTAGGAGATATTATCGGATTATACTTATACAAAAACAGAAGTATTTATAAATACAGGTTAACAGGGGGTAAATTCATGCTTAAACACATTCATGGTGCTGGAAGTTTAAAAGATGGAGAAAAACTAGGTGTTAAGATGGAAGGAAAAGAAATACTAGTAGTTCGGGTGAATGAAAAACTCTATGCTCTAAATGGAAAATGCACTCACCTTGGTTGTTTGTTAAAAAAAGGAAGACTAGAGGACCAAATTATCATTTGTCCATGTCATGGATCTAGTTTTGATGTAACAAATGGACAGGTTGTAAAGTGGATCCCAAACTGGTCTAAAATGGTAGGCGCCTTAACTGAAAAAATCGGTTTAGCCAGACCCCTGGAAACCTATAAGGTGGAAATTTTGGAACAGGAAGTATATGTAAAAATTTAAATTATCCGTAAAAATCGAAAGAGATGGATTATGATAGCCAATTTTAAAAGATATTAAAAATTATAATTACTAGTGTATTTTTTGGAGGAGTATCATGAAAAATAAAAAGATCTTAATAGTTGGTGCAGGACCTGGCGGGTTAGCAGCAAGGTTGGCAGTATTAATGTATCTTAGTATAGTTATTGTTGCAGTAAATGCTCAGCTATTAAAGAAATTGGAATAAAAAATAATTATATAAGGGGTGGAAAATGTGGATATTAATGTTTTAATTGGAGGTGCAGCAGGCCAGGGCATGGAAACAATCAGCAGCATCTTGGAACGGATATTACATAGAAAAGGGTATTTTATTTTCTCCAATAAGGATTACATGTCCAGAATACGAGGCGGCCATAATTTTAATCAGGTTAGAATCAGCAGTAAAAAGCTATATTCTCATAAAGATAGTGTAGATGTAATCTTGGCTTTAAATAGGGAAACAATAGAAATCCATGGAGACAGGCTAGTGACTGGAGGGAAAATAATATGTGACAACAAACTGGGAATTAGTAATGAGGACATTATATCTCTACCCATGGAGGATATTGCCGGAGAAATGGGTGACCGCAGGGCATCAGGTATTGTTGCCCTAGGAGCCCTCTTAAAGATTTTTACTCTTGATAAAAGTTATCTGCATGAAGTATTAAAAATGTATTTTTCAGGTGATATATTAGAAATAAATATTAAAGCAGCTGAAAAGGGATATGAGTTAAGTCAAAGCTTCATGAAGCTAAAAGCTCCAGAGTTTATAGAAAAACTGCCTAGAATATTGATAAATGGAAATGAATCCATTGCCCTGGGGGTTTTGGCCGCCGGGTGTTCCTTTTATTCAGCCTATCCCATGACCCCTTCAACAAGTATAATGAATTATCTAGCAGCTAAACAGAGGGATACTGGAATACTTGTAGAGCAGGCTGAAGATGAGATTGCTGCCATTAACATGGCATTAGGTGCTTCTTATGCAGGAGTAAGGGCCATGACAGGCACTTCAGGTGGTGGCTTTTCACTTATGGTTGAGGGTTTGAGTCTTGCAGGTATGATAGAAACCCCAGTAGTAATTGTAGATTCCCAAAGACCAGGACCCGCTACAGGTTTTCCGACAAGAACAGAACAGGGGGATCTAAGCTTTATTCTTACAGCTGGTCACGGTGAATTTCCAAGGGTGGTTATTGCCGTAAAGAACCCAGAGGATGCTTTTTATCAGACTGCCAGAGCCTTTAATTTAGCAGATAAATATCAAATTCCAGTAATTATCTTGACCGATCAATACCTTGCAGATTATACCCAAAGTACAGAAGCATATGATTTTTCAAAGATTAAAATAGAAAGGTATTTAAGCACTCAAGAAGATCTGCCAGATGGAGAATACATGAGGTATAAAATAAGTGAAAGTGGAATTTCAACAAGAATTATCCCTGGCAAAATTCCTGGACAGGTGGTTTTGGTTGATAGCGATGAGCATAATGAAAGGGGTAATATAACAGAATCTGGCCAGGTGCGCACTGCAATGGTAAACAAGCGCATGAATAAAATAAGCTTTATTGAAGAAGAAACTATAGAACCTGAACTAGTGGGTTCCAGCGGTAGAGTTGTTTTAGTTGGCTGGGGTTCAATGTATGGTCCTATAAAAGAAGCTGTAGAATTGCTAAACCTGGAAGAGTATGATCTAGAGGCTTTAATATTTGGTGACTTATGGCCCCTGCCAAAGAAGATGCTCTATAAACTGGCTGCAGAGGATAAAGTCTTTATTAACATAGAGCAGAACTACACAGGACAGCTTGCAAAGCTTATTCGGCAGGAAACGTCCATTACATGTAAGAAGAACCTTCTCAAGTATGATGGAAGGATGCTTGGCTGCGATGAAATCTATCACTGGTTAAAAAGGGAGGTGCTGCATAGTGTCTAATGTATATCAAACATCTAATGTATTCGATATAAATGAAGAAAAAGCATGGTGCCCTGGTTGTGGAAATCATGTCATACATGAGTGTATTAAACAAGTCTTGATGGAATTGAATTTCAGGACTCATGAAGTCTTAATATGTTCTGGAATAGGGCAGGCAGCAAAGCTTCCTCATTATGTAAGGGCTAATGGCTTTAATGGGCTTCATGGGA
>JAGXSK010000239.1 GCA_018333845.1 Clostridia bacterium
GGTTGGAAGCTGACAAAATTGAAAGGGTTGTAAGTGGTGTAGATATTGGTGCAGGAATCAGGGTAATTACAGGGGAAAATACTTCTTATGCATATACAAATGACCTGTCCATTGATTCTCTAATTAAGGCCGCTAAAATAGTTGCAAAATCAGTTGGAAATAAAGAAAATCCAGTTTCCATTAATTTATCCAAGGAATTCAAGCAGGATAAGGTTTATGTTGAAAAGGAACCTGATACAATACCAATCGCTAAAAAGGTTGAAAAAGTAGTGGAAGCTAATAGAGTGGCAAGAGAGGTTGATGCTAGAATCAAGCAGGTTATGGTTGGTTATGGAGATGTGGTTCAGGAGGTTATTATAGCCAATTCATTGGGTGAATTGGTTGAAGATAAAAGGATAAGAACCCGTTTCGTTGTGAATTCTGTGGCAGCAGAGGGCTCTCTTATTCAAACTGGCTACGAGGCTATTGGAAGCTTTGCTGGTTTTGAACTTTTTGATGAAATGGATTCTGTGGATATTGCCAAGAAAGCAGCCAGGCGTGCTGTAAAAATGTTAGAAGCAAAGCCCGCTCCTTCAGGCAGAATGACTGTAGTCATGACTTCCCAGTCTGGTGGTACAATGGTGCATGAGGCATGTGGTCATGGTCTGGAGGCCGATCTGGTTCAAAAAAAGCTGTCTGTGTATGCCGGCAAGAAAGGACAAGAGGTTGCGGCACCAGAGGTTACTGTAATTGATGACGGATCAATGAAAAAATATGGTTATTTAACATGGGATGATGAAGGTGTAAAAAGCCGTAAAAATACACTCATCAAAAAGGGTGTGCTGGAAGAATTCATGTATGATAGGCTTACAGCCATGAAAGAAAAGAGAGAGTCTACAGGTAATGGAAGACGTGAATCCTATCAAAATAGGCCTATTCCCAGAATGACAAATACATATATTGACAGGGGAAACGTGGACCCTGAAAAAATCATAAAGGAAACAAAAAAGGGAATTCTAGTAGAAAAAATGGGTGGAGGTCAAGTAAATACAACCAACGGCGACTTTGTATTTGACGTTGCTGAAGGCTACTTAATTGAAGATGGTGAAGTAAAAGAAGCCGTTAGAGGTGCTACCTTAACAGGCAATGGTCCAAAAATTCTTAATAATATAGACATGGTAGGCAAAGATTTAGGTTTTGCAATTGGCACCTGTGGAAAGGATGGTCAGGGTGTACCAGTTTCAGATGCTCAGCCTACAATTCGTGTTACTGATCTGATAGTAGGGGGAACAGAGGCTCCAGGTACAGGGCCTGAAATTAAGAGAATCCGCAGGCTCTAATCTTAAAAATACTTTTTAATAAAAGCTCTATAATTTAGGAAAAAGAGGGAAAACAATGGAACAAAAATATATTAATATTGGTAAGGATTTAGTTGCAAAATCTAAAAAACTTGGTGCAGATGGGGCTGAAGTTTATATAATACAATCCCAGGATCTGTCTATTGAAGTAGCCAACGGGGAAATAGAAACCCTAAAAAACGCCGAATCAAAGGGAATGGGAATTAGAATATTTAAAGATGAAGGTGTGGGGTATTCCTTTTCATCAGATTTTTCCAATAGCGCTCTGGAAAGGGTAGTACATCAGGCTGTAGCAAATTCTGCCATTGTAGAAAAGGATCCCTTTAACAAAATGCCCGATGAAATATTTAAATATTCCAAACTAGACCTATATGATTCTGAGATTGTTTCCACTGCCCTTGAAAATAAAATTAATATTGCCAAAGAAATTGAACTAGCTGCCAGAACAGAAGACAAAAGAATAACCATTACTGAGAATTCAACATACCAGGATTCAGTATACTCAGTTACCATTGTAAACTCAAATGGTCTTGAAGCATTTTACAGGGGAGCCTATTGTGGTGCTTATGCATTTCTAGTTGGCGAAGAAAATGGTGACAGCCAGACTGGTTTTTCCGTTCAATATGGATTAAAATATGGCCAGTTAGACCCACAAAAAATTGGTAAAGAAGCAGCACAAAAGGCAGTAAGAATGCTAGGTGCTAAAGAAATATCCACACAGAAGGCAACAATTGTGTTAGATCCCTATGTGGTTACTAATTTTCTTGGTGTTTTATCACCATCTCTTTCAGCCGAATCTGTACAAAAAGGCAAATCCATTTTTGCTGGCAAGATTGAAGAAGTGGTTGCTGCTAAAAATGTTTCTATAATTGATGATGGAACAATGCCAGGAGGAATAGCATCTTCACCCTTTGATGGAGAGGGAGTGGCATGCCAAAAGACTATTCTAATAGATAGGGGTAAGTTAAATACCTTTTTATATAATACTTATACTGCAGCTAAAGACAATGTAAGGTCCACTGGCAATGGTACCAGGAGCTCATACAAGGCTACTCCTGAAGTTGGAACCACCAACTTTTATTTAGATAAGGGAGATTTAACAAGAGAAAGCCTATTAAAGGATGTTGAAAAGGGACTTTATATCACTGAAGTAATGGGTATCCATACAGCAAACCCAATCTCTGGTGATTTTTCTGTTGGAGCTGCGGGCCTTTGGATTGAAAAGGGAGAGTTTAAATATCCTGTCAGGGGTATTGCTATAGCAGGAAATCTGGCAACTCTATTAATGTCCATAGATGGAATAGCTGATGATTTAACCTTTTTTGTGGGCAAAGGCGCTCCTACTGTTAGAATTAAAGAAATAGTAATCAGCGGCAATTAATGGGGGGAGAAATTTGAGAATATTTATTATTAATGGTCCTAATCTAAATATGTTAGGGAAAAGACCGGAAAGCATTTATGGCAAGCTGACCCTAGAGGAAATTAATAAGGGTCTATCTGAAAAGGCAAATGAATTAGGATTTCAAGCAGAGTTTTATCAGTCCAATAATGAGGGTGAATTAGTAGAAGTTATACATAAGGCACATCATGAAGCAAAGGGAATTATTGTGAATCTAGCTGCATACAGTCATTACAGTATTGCATTGCGAGATGCAGTAGAAATCCTCTCAATCCCTGTGATTGAGGTGCATTTGTCAAACATCTATTCAAGAGAGGATTTTAGGCATAAGTCTCTAATTTCCTCCCTGGCTGATGGAGTAATCTGTGGCTTTGGTCCATTAGGGTATAGGCTTGCTTTAGAGGCTATGAAAGATATTTTGTAGTGAATTGTAGGTGTATCTAATGAAGCACAGAATTGTCAAAATAAGAGATTATTTAGAAGAAAAGGATATAGATGCCTTTTTAATAATTAAGCCACAAAACATTAGGTATTTAAGTGGGTTTACAGGGAGCAGCGGTCAGCTAATAATTACCAGGTCAAAAAATTATTTAATTACTGATTTTAGATATGTTGACCAGGCCAAACAACAAAGTCCCAATTATCAAATTATAAAGCAAGAAAAAAAGATAATAGATACTGTAAAAGATATTTGTTTGCAGGAAAAGATCAAGGAAATAGCATTTGAAGAGGATCAAATGGTTTTTAAAACTTATGAAATCTACTACCAGGCGTTAAAGCCTGTTTATTTGATACCCGCATCCCAGTTTTTAACCAAAATTAGGGCAATTAAAGACCATGAAGAAGTTATTCTTTTAAAAAAAGCAGTTGACCTGGCTGATCAAGCCTTTAAGCATATTTTACCCTATATCAAGCCTGGAATTAAAGAAAAAGATATAGCCTTAGAATTGGAATTCTTTCTGAGAAAAAAGGGAGCAGAAGCTAAATCTTTTGATTTTATTGTTGCCTCAGGTACAAGAGGTGCTTTGCCCCATGGAATAGCATCTAGCAAGGAGATAAGAATGGGTGAACTTGTAACAATGGATTTTGGGTGTATTTATGAGGGATACTGTTCTGATATTACAAGAACGGTTTGTGTAGGTAAATTAGGAAGTAAACAGAGAGAAATATATAATATTGTCTTGGAAGCTCAAATTGCAGGGATCAATTCCATTAGGTCTAATATAAAATGTCAGGATGTAGACAGTATAGCCAGGGAAGTCATAGTAAACGCAGGCTATGGGGAATATTTTGGGCACTGCCTTGGTCATGGTGTTGGTTTAGAGGTCCATGAGGAACCTAGATTGGCCAAAGATAATGATGAGCTGCTCCAACCAGGAATGGTGGTAACAGTTGAACCTGGCATATATATACCAGGTTTCGGTGGAGTAAGAATTGAAGACATGGTATTAATTCATGAAAATTACATAGAAATTTTGACCAAAACATATAAAGATTTACTAGTAATATGATAGAATAAACTTGATACGTAAAGTCGAAAATAGGGGGTTAAAGGGAATATGATTTCCACTAACGATTTCAGAACAGGATTAACAATAGAGATTAATGGGGATATTTTTACTGTAGTCGATTTTCAACATGTTAAGCCTGGCAAAGGTGCTGCCTTTGTTCGTTCAAAGCTAAAAAACATTAGAACTGGTGCAGTTACTGAACAAACATTTAGAGCTGGGGAAAAGGTTGCCAAAGCCCACATAGAAAAAAAATCCATGCAGTATTTGTATAATGATGGAGAAAACTTTGTGGTAATGGACAATGATACCTATGACCAACTTAATCTACAAAAGCATCATTTTGATGGAAAGGATAAGTTTCTCAAGGACAACATGACTTTAAGTATTCTAATGTTTGGATCAGAGGTTATTGGAGTAGAACTTCCTAATAGCGTTGAGCTTGAAGTGGTTGAAACAGAACCTGGCATTAAGGGAGATACTGCAACTGGTGCAACCAAGTCAGCCACCTTGGAAACAGGTGCAGTTGTACAAGTCCCCCTATTTATTGAAAAAGGTGATATTTTAAGAATTGACACAAGAACAGGGAACTACATAGAAAGGGCATAATATGTTTTAAAATGGATTAATAGAGGACACACTATTTAAAAATGGGATTAAAAAACGGAGGTGCAAATTGCATGGATAATATTAAACAAAAGGTTAGTTATTTAAAAGGCCTAATGGAAGGCATGGAAATTAAAGGTGACAGCAAGGATGGAAAGATATTTGGTGCAATACTAGATATTCTTGATGAAATGGCTGACGAAATTGAGGAATTGCATGAAGCTCAAGAAGAGCTTGAAGAGTATTTAGATAACATGGATGAAGACTTAAGTGAGCTTGAGGAAGACTTTTATGATGACGCTGAATGTTATGGCCACCATGAAGAAGAAGAAGAAGAGGATGAATTTGATCCAGACGAGGATTATGTTGAGGTTGTGTGTCCTGATTGTGGGGATACAGTATGCTTTGAAGCAGATATCCTGGATGATGAAGACTTAATTGAAGTTACCTGTCCCAATTGTGATGCAGTGGTGTTCATTAATGATGAAGATTTACAAGAAGAGAAAAAACCAAAGGAAGATGACTTATAAAATCCTCTAAAAGTTTTATATACCTGGGCAACTTAAAAAGGGGTAACCGGTATTTTTTACCAGTTACCCCTTTTTATATCTTAAAAACTTTTTATATATGTACTTTTATTCTTCTGCCTTCTCAAAATCTTCTTTGCCAGCTCCACATTCTGGACACACCCAATCTTCTGGAATACTTTCAAAGGCAGTTCCTGGATCAACATCATTGTCAGGATCTCCCACTTCGGGGTCATAAATATAACCGCAAATTATACATTCCCACTTATCCATTTTGCATATCTCCCTTCAAAAAATATTGTTTGTGTACCTTTTATTTTAGTTTTATAAATGCTTTTGTCAAGGGTATAGCAAATAAACACATAAAATTTATCACACCAATACAATTTTAGTTTTTAAGCATAATTTCATAAAAAATTTAATATGAATAGATATGAGAAGGGGGTGAACAAGCTTTGTCAGTTGTTTTCAGACCAAGACTTCAAGAAGTAGAGGCAGCTAGCCATAAAAAACCTCCCCAGGATATCTTGGACATTCTCCCTACCCCTCTTAAAGAAATATTCATAAAAACATGGGATAAAGAAACAGGAATAGAGGAGATTCGACTTAGAAAAAAGAGACCTTTAATATTTAGATTGGCAAAGGGTGAGGTTCTTTTTCATGATCTGGTGGTTTCAAATGAGCTTTTTGAAAATGTATTAAGAATAATAAGCAAAAATTCCATTTATGCTTTGGAAAGTGAATTTAGAAATGGATTTATTACCATTAAGGGAGGACACAGGGTAGGTTTTGCCGGGGAAGCAGTTATAGAAAAAGATATGATAAAGACCCAGAAAAACCTTGCCAGCTTAAATATACGAATAGCAAGAGCAGTAGTAGGCTGTGGTGTTGAAATCATACCACATATTATAGATATTTCTAACAAATCTTTAAAGCATACATTAATTGTTTCTCCTCCTAGATGTGGAAAAACTACTCTTTTAAGAGATTTAATAAGGTCTATCAGCTTTGGAATAGCAAAATATAACCTAGCTCCCATGCAGGTTGGACTGGTGGATGAAAGGTCAGAAATTGCCGGCTGCTATCAGGGCATTCCCCAATTAGACGTTGGACCAAGGACCGATGTCCTGGACAGGTGTCCCAAGGACCAGGGTATGATAATGCTAATTAGATCCATGGGACCCGAGGTTATTGCAACAGATGAGTTAGGGAGCCCAAAGGATGTAGAAGCTGTTAGGCAGGTCGTAAATGCTGGAATTAAGTTTTTAGCTACTGTTCATGGAGATAGTTATGAACAATTAACTAAGAGGCCATATTTAAAGGACTTAATAGCCATGGGAATATTCCAGAGATATATTTTCTTAAATAAATTTGGTGCTGGTACATGGGTCAAAGATATATTAAGCTGCCAAGGTGAAAGTATACTTAAACATAAAAAAACTTGACTATAACAGGAGTGATTCTATGATAGTAAAGATTACAGGATGTATTTTAATAATTGGAGCATGTAGCTACATGGGCTTCTTTTTAGGAAAACAGTATAATGCCAGGTTTGAACAGATTAGAAAATTAAGAAGCTCGTTGAAAATGCTGGAAACTGAAATCAGTTATTCAATGAATCCCCTGCCAGAGGCTCTTTTAAAGGTAGGGTCAAGAATTCCTGGTCCTGTGGGGACCTTATATAAGTATACAGCTGAGCTGCTAGAAAAAAATGTGGGTCTGCCCATGGATCAGGTATGGAAGGCTGGTTTATATAAGCTTTCTGAAGAAAGCTCACTAAAAAAAGAGGAATTGGATGTTCTAGATGATTTCGGCCTTGGATTGGGAGGCTCCGACAAGGAGGAACAGTTAAAAAATTTTCACCTGATTCAGGAACACTTACGGATAATTGAATTAAATGCAGAGAGTGATAGAAATAAGTATGAAAGAATGTATAAGACCCTTGGCGTGCTGACAGGTGCTGCGCTGGCACTGGTATTGATTTAACCCAAACATGAACTCATGGGGGGAAGAGAAAATGTCAAACTTGGATTTGGTTTTTAAGCTGGCTGGACTGGCTATGATTATTACTGTAATTCATGCCCTTCTAAAGCAAGCAGGACGAGATGAATATGCATACTTATCTTTACTGGCAGGTGTAACTATAGCTTTATTATGGGTACTTCCTGTAATTGTTGAGCTCCTTTCAACTGTGAGGTCCGTATTCCAAATATACTAAAAGGGCGGTGGCTAAAATGGAAATTTTGCAGATTGTAGGCTTGAGTATCTTAGCTGCCGTCATTATAGTTCTAGTAAAACAGGCCAACCTTCCAACAGTTGCTATAACACTTAGTGTTCTTGTTGGAGCAACAATCTTTCTTATGATGCTTACAAAAATTGGTGCTATTATTGATATTCTCCAACAGCTAGCAGACCGGGCAAATGTTAATCAATTCTATTTAGCCACAATTCTCAAGATAATCGGTATAGCATATATAGCTGAATTTGGATCACAAATGTGCAGGGACTCAGGAGAAACAGCAATAGCAAGCAAAATTGAGTTTGCTGCAAAAATATTAATAATGATACTTGCCATCCCAATATTTGCTGCCATTTTAGAGTCTATAATTCGTCTGTTGCCATGAGGTGGAGGTTAAAATGAGAAAATTACTAATTATATCACTTGCAGTGTTATCCCTTGCATTAGCCTGCCCGGTAATGGCAGATACGGAACAGGCATATACTTATGATCTAGAAGAACAAATCAATGAACAGCTGGACAACTTAAATTTAAGTGAAATAGAGGAATTTATTCATCAAATAGATCAGGAAATTGGTCAATATATACCGGAAATATCATTAACTAAAACAATCCAGGGCATTAGAGATGGAGATATCAGCTTGCAGCTAGGGGATATCTTTAATGGTATACTAAGGTTTATTTTTAGAGAGTTTATAGTTCACTCGGCCTTGTTAGGAAAGCTTATAGTGCTGGCAATGATATGTGTACTCTTGCAAAACTTACAATCAGCCTTTGCAGAAAGTACAATTGGAAGATTATCTTATGGAATTACCTATCTGGTCTTGATAACAATAGCTGTAAGTTCCTTTATCCTGGTGGTGGAAACGGGCAAGACAGCCATTGAACAGATGGTAACCTTCGTACAAGCCCTCTTGCCTATACTGTTGACTCTACTAGCAGCCATGGGGGGGGTTACTAGTGCAGCCTTTATCCATCCCTTTATGATGGTGGCTCTAGCTGTTATTACCACAATTATAAGTACAATAGTCTTTCCAATGATACATTTTTATGCTGTGTTGAGCATTGTAAGCCATATATCTGAAAAGTTTAAGGTTAGCCAACTAGCTGGTTTAATAAAAGATATTACAATGGGCATCATGATGCTTTGCATGACCTTATTTGTAGGAGCCTTGGGATTTCAGGGAGTAACTGGCGTGGTGGCAGATTCTCTGGCCCTTAGAACGGCTAAATTTTTAACAGGCTCTTTTATACCTGTTGTTGGACATATGCTTACAGACGCATTAGAAGCCATTGTTGGAACCTCCATTTTATTAAAAAATGCAATAGGCCTTGTGGGAGTATTGGTGTTAGTAGTAATCTGGGTATTTCCAATGCTTAAGATTTTAGTTATAGGAATAATATATAGGCTTGCGGGATCTCTAGTACAGCCTTTTGGAGAAAGCCAGATAGGAGATGCACTTCAAACAATGTCCAGATGCATAAATCTTGTGTTTGCTGCAGTAGCTGCTGTAGGACTTATGTTTTTCATTGGTGTAAGCATTATTATCGCTTTAGGCAACATAACGATTATGATGAGGTAGGTGTTCATGGTGATAGAAACACTAGGTGGACTAGTCAGCAATATAGCTATAATTGTCATACTAGCAGTTTTTGTAGAAATGCTTCTTCCGAACAATGACATGGCAAAGTATCTAAGGCTTATAATGGGTTTGTTTATAATAGTAACTATTCTTGCTCCAATTATGACCTTATTTGAAAGGGAGGATTCCTTTGAAGTAGCTACATGGAATTTTGCAGCTGATAACAGGCAGTTGGAATCCATATTAAAAAAGGGAGAAGACATGGGAAAATCAAATATTGAGAGGGCTTCACAAGAATATATAAAAAAAATAGAAGGCCAAATCATTGCTCTGGTCAGGCTTATTCCCAAGGTAGACAAGGTAAGTGCTACAGTTAGTGTTCATGACAGCGAGGATGTGAGGTTTGGCGGCATAAAGAGTGTAATAATCTGGGCTACCCTGTCAGGAAATGAGCCTGTTAAGGAGGATTTAATCCCCAGGATAGATCCTATAGACATAGATTTAAGCAAAATATCAGAAGAAGTTGACCAGCCCAAGGAAGTAAACAATTTTCATGACATTAACAAAATAGAAAATCAAATTCGAGATACCATATCAAATTTTTACGGCTTACAAAAAAACCAAATTCAAATTAAATGGAATTAACAGGAGGGATTTTAATGGAAGGTAAAAAAGCAAAGGGTCTTAAACTGCCAGAGATTAAGCTGCCAGAAAAGCATAAAAAAGTTCTATTAATTGCAGTGTTAATCCTTGGATTTGGTGTGCTATTAGCAGGGTATAAAGGCGTACCTTCAAGCAAGAACATGCGTGTAGATGAACCAATATCCAATGTAGCACCTGTAGTTTCCTATTCGTCTGCTATTACGCAGGCAGAGGTAGCCCTTGAGCAAAGACTTGAAAGAATCCTGGCTAAAATGGATGGAGTTGGCAATGTTTCTATATCAGTAGTATTTAAAGAAAGCCCAGAATACGAATATGCAGTAAATGTTAGCACATCAGAAAAATCCATAACTGAAAGTGATCAATCTGGTGGCAACAGGGTTACTCTAGATACTACAGAGACTGGACAGCTTGTTTTAGTTCGATCTGCCAATAATGCAGGTGAAAAACCTGTGGTAGTAAAGGAAATTAAACCAGAAATCTTAGGAGTTCTTGTTGTAGCCCAGGGAGCCAGCAATCCCCTGGTAAAAGCAGAATTAACCAGGGCAGTCCAGACCCTTCTTGGAATCAGTTTAGATCAGGTTACAGTAGTCTCAGGAGAAGGAAGGTGAAAAAAATGACAATTATAACCAATAGATATACATTGGGTCTTATACTTGTAGCATTATTTTCAGCCATGTTGTATATAGGCTACATGGAATTAAAGCCATACGATGAAGCCCTAGTACTTGAAACTGCAACAAAGCAAAAGGATGACCAGTTTGAGTGGCTAAATGAAGATTATGTAAACTTAAGCAAGTCTTCTGATGATGCTGTATTTTTTGTTGAATATAGATTAGATAGGGATAAAATCAGAGGAAAGCAGTTGGAACTGCTAAAAAAAATAGTTGAGGATCCTAATTCAGTAGCAGAGACAAGACAAGAGGCACAACAAAAAATAATTCAAATTACCAACTATTTGGAGCAGGAGTTACAGTTTGAAAACTTAATAAAAGCCAAGGGTTTCAAGGATGCTGTTATTTTTATCCAACCTCAATCAGTTACTGCTGTTGTCAATCAAAAAGAGTTTACAAAGGATGAAATAGCCCAAATTACAGATTTAGTAATAACTGTTACAGGACAAAGTATAGAAAACATCTATATAGTTCCCAATGGAGGCGAAAAACAATAAGTTATGTTTACACTTCAAGACAATATGGGTATAATATAGAAAATAACTTTAAGGAGGACTATGGTATGGAAAATACTGAATATACCCTAGGTAAAGTTAAGATAGCTGACGAGGTAGTTGCCACAATTGCTGGTTTAGCCGCCACAGAAATTCCGGGAGTAGCTGCAATGAGCGGTGGAGTTGTGGGAGGTATAGCTGAAAAACTTGGCAGAAAAAACCTTTCCAAGGGGGTAAAGGTTGAGGTTGGAGAAAAAGAGGCTGCAATAGACCTATTTATTATTGTTAACTTTGGTGCAAGAATTCCTGATGTGGCTTTAAAAATTCAGGAAAATGTAGAAAAGGCAGTACAGTCGTATACTGGATTAAAGGTTGTTGAGGTAAACATCCATGTACAGGGTGTATACTTTAAGTCTGAGGAAGGGCCTGAGGAGGAACCAAGGGTTAAATAGAGTTATTTTACAATACAGGGAGGTTTGAAAGTGAAGACAGAAAAAATAGAAAAAACCGAATTTCAGCACGGACAAATAAAAATGGCTGATGAGGTGGTTGCTATCATAGCAGCACTAGCAGCTACAGAAGTCAAGGGAGTAAAAGCCATGAGTGGTGGAATTGTTGATGGCATTGCTGAGGTTCTTAGACGGAAAAACCTTACCAAGGGTGTGAAGGTAGAAGTAGGAGAAAAAGAAGCAGCAGTTGATCTTAATATTATTGTAGAATATGGAGCAAAGATTCCTGAAGTGGCTTTAGCGATACAAGATAGTGTTTCAAAGTCAATTGAAAGTATGACGGGACTTAAGGTTGTTGAAGTAAATATTAACGTCCTGGGAGTATCTTTAAAGGATGAACCTGTTGCCGAGGAAACTCAAAGAGTAAAGTAGAAAAGAGGTGCAGCATTGAGCTTTGGGAATAGATTGTCAAATGTTTTCTTTTCTTTGTTGGGACTAGCCCTGGC
>JAGXSK010000240.1 GCA_018333845.1 Clostridia bacterium
CAAGGTGTATTCTTGCAACTGGCCACAGTGCAAGGGATACATATGAGAGATTGTGGAAAATCAATGCTAAAATGGAAGCAAAACCTTTTGCAGTTGGGGTACGAATTGAGCATCCCCAGCATATGATAGATTGTGCTCAATATGGAGAATGGGCAGCTAATCCTAGACTAGGTGCAGCCGATTATCATCTTACTTATAGAAATACCAGTTTTAACAGGGCAGCTTACAGCTTTTGCATGTGTCCAGGAGGATATGTGATTGGGGCCAGTTCTGAGCTAGATATGCTTGCTGTAAATGGTATGAGCTACCATGATCGCTCGTCTGGAACTTCTAATTCAGCTGTGGTGGTTACTGTGGGTGAAAGGGATTATGATTACAAGAATCCATTATCAGGCATTAAGTTTCAGAGACAGATAGAAGGAGATGCTTATCACCTTGGTGGAGGAAACTATACTGCACCTGTTCAAACTGCAGATGACTTTATAAATGACACAGTAAAAGAAACACCTTCCAGACTAAAACAGGCAACTTACAAGCCTGATGTAAAGGAAGCGAACCTCAGGGACTGTTTGCCCAAAGAAGTTGGTGAGGTGCTTGGTGAAGCTCTGCAGGACTTTAATAAAAAGATCTGGGGTTTTGGAACTAATAAAAGTATTCTAACAGGTGTAGAAACCAGGACCTCAGCTCCGCTAAGGATACTAAGAGATGAAAAATACCAGGCACTTGATATAGAAAGACTATACCCTGCAGGGGAAGGAGCAGGGTATGCTGGTGGTATTATAAGTGCAGCTGTAGATGGAATTAGGGTGGCCCAGTCAATTATTGAGGCATATGGATTACCAAAAGAAGAAATATCAGCTAAAGTCATTGAGGGGTTGAGCTGGATTGAAGGGGAGGAGTAGCCATGGCAAAATTATTTGGAACAGATGGAGTACGTGGAGTAGCCAATAGAGACTTAACAGCAGAGTTGGCATATAGGCTGGGCAGGGCAGGGGCATATATTCTTGCAAAGAATACAGATAATAGAAAACCACTTATTGTAATAGGCCAGGACACCAGGATATCAGGTCATATGCTTGAAGGTGCCATGATTGCAGGTATTTGCTCTGTGGGAGGAAACGTTGTTAAAGCAGGAGTTATTCCCACCCCAGGAGTTTCTTATCTTACAAGGCTGCTTAATGCAACTGCAGGAGTTATGATTTCAGCCTCCCATAATCCTGTTGAGGATAATGGCATAAAATTTTTCTCATCAACAGGCTACAAGCTTCCCGACTCTGTGGAAGAAGAAATAGAACAGCTTGCCCTGGGTGAGGATAGAATGCCCCTTCCAATTGGTGAAAAACTTGGTTCAGTAAAAGAATTAAATGACGCATGTGAAAAGTACATTAGTTTTGCAAAAAATACCATTGACACTAAACTAAATGGTGTTAAAGTAGTAATAGACTGCGCTAATGGTGCAGCCTTCCAGGCAGCACCTCAGGCCTTAAAGGAGCTTGGGGCTGAGGTGATTGTCATTAACAATCAACCCAATGGAATTAACATTAATAAAAACTGCGGTTCAACTCATCCAGAAGAACTAAAGAAGGAGATTTTAAAGCATGGCGCAGACATAGGAATTGCCCACGATGGTGATGCAGATAGAGCGATAGCTGTTGACGAAAAAGGTAATATAGTTAATGGTGACCAGATTATGGTGGCCTGCGGCCTGTACTTAAAGGAAAAAGGATTATTAAAGGATAATTCCCTAGTGGTAACAGTGATGAGCAATATTGGTCTGCATCTGGCTTTAAAACAGGCAGGTATTACTGTTTATCAGACACAAGTTGGTGACCGTTATGTTCTAGAAAAAATGATAGAAACTGGTTGCAACCTTGGTGGAGAACAGTCAGGGCATATCATATTCCTGGATCATAACACCACAGGTGACGGCCTTGTCACAGCACTTCAATTGCTGCAGGTTATGGCAGATACAGGCAAAACCTTGTCCCAGCTGGCAGCTCAGATGGAGATATTTCCACAAATCCTGTTAAATGCAAGGGTAAAGAATAGGGATAGGGTAATGTCTAATCCAACATTTTTAAAGGCCATTGAAGAGATTGAAGGAAAACTTAAAGGTGAAGGGAGGGTACTGGTAAGGCCTTCAGGTACTGAACCTTTAGTTAGGGTAATGGTAGAAGGTCCAAAGGATGATTTAATCAAGACAATGGCAGAAGAGCTAGCAGATCTAGCATTAAAACTGGATGAGAAGCTTTAATAGTATTCAGAAGACAGAATTCAGAATTCAGAAGGAAAGCTCTTGGGTTTATTCTGACTACTGGCTCCTGACTGCTGGATTGTGTGTTGGTTGGGTTGATGATAAAGCGCCCGGGCCCGGCAGCTTAACAAATCATATCATAGATAGTACTTGCTAGAGATAGGTTATTATTTACATTGGTAACTTGTCTGGTTAAGTGCCTGGTTGACGAGGAGAGGGTTAATCGAGTTTTCGGCGGATTCCCTCCGGCAAGGTCACTGCCGTAAAGGTATTACAAAACCGTAAAGCAATTTGCGGGACAAAGAATATCTGGTGGCAATAGCTCCTAATAACTTCAAGGAGTGATTAGGAGATGTGTGGAATAGTTGGTTATATTGGTAAAGCAAGTGCAGTTC
This sequence comes from Clostridia bacterium, assembly GCA_018333845.1. Classification (GTDB taxonomy): domain Bacteria; phylum Bacillota; class DSM-16504; order Desulfitibacterales; family Desulfitibacteraceae; genus Desulfitibacter. The sequence continues at coordinate 2,650 of JAGXSK010000240.1, forward strand.
CTGTTCTGGTAGAAGGACTTAAAAAACTAGAGTACAGGGGCTATGATTCGGCTGGTCTGGCAGTTCTGGAGAACAGCCATGTTGAGATTATAAAAACCAAGGGCAAGATGAAGGTCTTAGAAGAAAAGATTAATGGCAGCCTTAATGGATGCCGCATTGGTATTGGGCATACCCGCTGGGCTACCCATGGCAGGCCTTCAGATATTAATTCCCATCCCCACAAGGACTGCAGCGGCACAATCGCGGTAGTTCATAATGGCATTATTGAAAACTATCAGTCTTTAAAGGAATGGCTTCAGGAGATAGGACATAGATTTGTTTCCGAAACTGACACAGAGGTCTTGCCTCATCTTATTGAAGAATTCTATAATAAAACTAATGATTTGTTAAAGGCAATAAAAATGACCATTGCAAAAATTGAGGGTTCTTATGCCGTGGTGGTTCTTTCCAGGGACTATCCTGGAGAGATTTTTGCAGCACGAAAAGACAGTCCATTAATTGTAGGTCTGGGAGATGGAGAGAATTTCTTTGCATCTGACATTCCTGCAATACTAAACCATACAAGAAGGATTTATATCCTGGATGATGGGGACATTGCCAGGATATCTGAAACAGAAGTTGATGTATACGACTCTAATGGAAATAAAAAAGTCAAGGAAGAGACGTATGTTGAGTGGGATGCGGAAGCTGCTGAAAAGGGCGGCTACGACCACTTCATGTTAAAAGAAATCCATGAACAGCCAGAAGCAGTTCGCAAAACCTTATCTGGGAGAATAGATGCATTTACAGGCAAAGTTAATCTAAAAGAAATTTCCCTTACTAAAGAATACTTGGAAGGTATTAGAAATATTGCAATTGTGGCCTGTGGGACAGCATCCTATGCTGGCTTAGTGGGTAAATATGCAATTGAAAAGCTTACAAGGATTCCTGTAATGTGGGATATTGCCAGTGAATTCCGCTACAGGGATCCATTAGTGGATGAAAAGACCTTGATGATAGTTATAAGTCAGTCTGGTGAGACAGCTGACACATTAGCGGCCTTAAGAGAAGCAAAGAAAAAAGGTTCAAGGGTTCTTGCCATTACAAATGTTGTGGGCAGCTCAATATCAAGAGAGGCAGATGAAGTACTATATACACTGGCTGGACCTGAAATTGCAGTAGCTTCAACAAAGGCCTATGTGACCCAGCTAATTGCAATGTATTTATTAGCATATGATATAGCCTGCAAGTTAGGCAAGATTACTGAAGGGGAAGTTGTACAGGGAGTATATGCACTTACAAAACTGTCTGAGCAGATTAAAGAGGTCCTTAAATGCGAAGCTTCCATAAAGGAATGGGCTCAAGAGATTTCCCGGTGGGAGGACGTATATTTCCTTGGCAGGGGCATTGACTACAATGTGGCCCAGGAAGGACAGCTTAAACTAAAAGAGATCTCTTACATTCATGCTGAGGCATTGGCAGCAGGTGAGATGAAACACGGCACCATAGCTTTAATTGAAGAAGGAACCCCTGTAGTGGCCCTGGCAACCCAGGACTTTCTGTTTGATAAAATGCTTAGCAACATCCAGGAGGTTCAGGCAAGGGGAGCAAGGGTTACAGCCTTGACCTTTGAGGGCAATACAGAAATGGAAAAGTCTGCAGAAAGGGTAATCTATATACCAAAAACCCTTCCCATTACAGCACCAGTACTAAGTGTAGTACCCCTGCAGCTGCTGGCCTATTACGCAGCAGTAGCCAGGGGAAGCGATGTGGATATGCCGCGCAACCTGGCCAAATCAGTGACTGTGGAATAAGACATTGGGAAGGTTCCTTTGTTGTAGTGAGGAAATAAAGTTGTTTACTTAGTAAAAAAATTCTTTGCTTTTGCTGTTGTTATGAGACAATCATAGCAACAGCATTTTTCTGTTTTCTGGAATAATTTCCAATGTGTAAAAGTGTTACATGATGACGGCATGATTAAATGAGTAAGATGCTTCATCCTAGTTTGTAATATCCATTTGTTGTAATTTTATATGCTAAGAGTGTATAATAATAGTAGATAATTTTTTTGGAGGATAATATGCCTGTAATTTCTGAGTTTTATGGCATTAAAATTTTGATGTATTGGAATGACCATTTACACCACATTTTCATGCAGAATATGGAGGTAATAAAGTAATTGTAGATATTTTAAATGGTACTGTAATCAAAGGAGTCTTTCCTTTTAAACAGCTTAAACTTGTATTAGCCTGGTGTGAGATTCATAAAGATGAATTAATGACTAACTGGGAAAATGGAAAAAAACATTTAGAGTTTGAAAAAATTAACCCCTTAATATGATTGGAGGTGCTTAATGTGTTTCATAAAGTTGTGCAGGTTTTGCCTACTAGTGATTATAAAGTTTATATTTACTTTGCAGATGGTAAAATTAAACTCTTTGATGCGAAAGATTTGATAACGAAAGGAGTATTTAAGCAGCTTCAAGACATTGACCTTTTTATGAATACTTGTACAGTTATGAATAACACATTGGCATGGGATATTACAGGTAATTATGATCCAGCTAATTGTCTTGACCTTGATCCTGAAGAACTTTACATCTCATGTCCAGAAGTTGAGGAACCTAATGTATTAAATATAAGAAATTAAAGCCCAGCAGAATTATCTGGAGAAACCCTTGCTGATTTTATAGAAACCTTGCGGGAGCAAAGCATACCATGGATGGAATATACAGAGGAGCATAAAATGAAAAAGCTCTGTATTTTGTGGTCCAACTTTGACAATCTTTTCTAGGAATGATATAATACCTTGACTTTTACAGCAAATTCACAAAAAATGGCCGCAAACCCTTCTGTGAGGGCGATAGCGGCCTTAGCATTTTGTCACAAATATGTAGGGTAACGCCTCATTTTTTAACCTGTCCTAAAATATTTTTTATATCACCAAGACGAAGTCTCTTGTTAGTAAAATCAATTCCTAAAGCATCCCCAATTGCATCAGAGATCTCACTCCTGTAATCGAACAAGTAGATATTCTCATGCTCATTAGAACACATTAGAACAAGATATTTTATTCAAACACTCAACAATCCTTTGAGCAGAATAAAGCTTACCGGTTTTTGCTTGAATAATCCATTGTCAGTATCAGGATAACAAAAAAATTTACCCTTGCAGCATTTTGCCACAAGGGTTTCCGGGTTTGCATTTTTATACACCCAGCTCTGAAGAGTAAAAATTCTTCGGGCTAATATTCGACAAAAACACCCCAAGAAGTGCTAAATATGAGATAATATTACTATAGAAATGTAGTAATAAAAGCATATAATGGGGGATGAATCATGGCAACTAGAAAAGAAAAAAGAGAACAGGAAAAAAACACAAATTATTTCTTCGAGTTCATCAAAATTAAGAAGCATTTTTTCAAAGGATTTACTGGCTACCTGAAAAAGGTTAAAGACCACAGACATCAAAGTTATGTAGATTATACTCCGGAAGTTATTCTGTTTCTAGTAATATTAAAAAACATGGCAGCATTGAAATCAATGAGGCTTATGAGCGAAAGTTTTAATAAAGAAGAATGCATAGAAAATATTTGCAAGATATTAGGATTAGAGGAACTGAAAGAGTTACCGCATTATGATACAGTTAATGATTTTTTGTCAGGTCTAGAAGTATCCGAACTAGAAGACATCAGGACATACATGATAAAAGAATTGCTAAAAAAGAGATGCTTTGAGGATTACAGAATAGAGGGCAAATACTGGGGAATTATTTTTGATGGTACAGGACTGTATACCTTTGACAAGAAACACTGCAAGCATTGTTTGAAGCGTGAATACAAGAACCAAGAAACAGGGGAAACAAAAATTATCTATATGCACCATGTACTTGAAGCCAAACTGGTAGTAGGTGATATGGTCTTAAGTATAGGAACTGAATTTATAGAAAATGAAAATGAAGAAGTACCCAAGCAAGATTGTGAGATAAAAGCATTTTACAGGCTGGCAGAGAAAATAAAGCAAACATATCCGAGGCTGCCTATCTGTATCTTAGGGGATAGCCTTTATGCATGTGAACCAGTATTTGTTCTATGCGACCAATACAATTGGAAATATATATTTAGATTCAAGGAAGGCAGAATAAAAAGCGTAGCAGAAGAATTTGAAGCAATAAAAGCGGGGGAAACAAAGATAGTAATAAAAGAAAAAGATGGAGTTACAAAGCAGGAGCTATTATGGGTAAATGATATCTCATATAACAATAGAGAAGTTAACTTAATTGAAGCAAAAATAGACACAGAGGATGGCAGCAAAAGCAAGCAGTTTCTATTTTTAACAGGTATCAAAATAACAAAAACAAACGCAGAAAGACTTGTTGCCACTGGGCGAAGTCGTTGGAAAATAGAGAATCAAGGATTTAATAATCAAAAAAATATCCGGTACCATCTTGAACATGCAAACAGCCATGATTACACAGCGATGAAGAACCATTATCTTTTAATACAGATTACAGACATAATGGTGCAATTGTTTGAAAACGGGTTGAAGATATTGAGGGATCTCAAAAAAACGGCAAAAGAAATATCCTCAAACCTGTTAGAAGCGATTCGCACCCGCAGAGTAACAGACGAGGATATAACCCTTTTGGTAAAACCTATACAAATAAGGTTTACCTGACAGTTAATATTATAGCAAGGATGTGATGCAAAAGAAAGTACTATCCACAATTTAAAAAACAAATTGCAGGTTTGTGGGTTGTCCTTTTAGCCAAAAAAACATAAAAGCCAACTGGTAAAATTTACCTATAAAATATTAAGCGGTTTAGTCACTGGAGAGCATTAGTGTAAAATTTACTCTTCAGAGCTGGAAGAAGTCAGAAGTCCTTGACAAGCCAGCAAATGTACGATTAAAGGAAAGTGGTTAATATGAGTTTGTTTTTAATAGCTGTAACATCCATTCTATTGTTGAATTTGTCATGGTACCTGGTAAGTGATTATTGGCTGCGCAGCGATCTGGCACAATATCCTAGAGCTCGTAATGTGACTAGATTAGCCCTTGTAATATGGATGACAATTATAGTTATACCAATTATAGGGATGACCATTCCTTACTTTGACAATCCTCTTGGCAGGGGACCCTGGGGATGGCTGGCTCTTTTTTATTTATGGATGGGCTCCATCTTTTTCTGGATGATTGGAATGGGTATTCTAGGGGTGCCTATCTCTGTTTATAATTATTTTACCAAAAAATCCAGGTCCAGGAAGCATGGTTTACAAACAAAAGAAGAACAAAATAATACTTTAACCAGGAGAAAACTCTTGCGTTTAGCATTGGTAGCAGCACCTCCCTTAATAGTTAGTGGAAGCACCATGGCTGCAGTAGCTACAAGGGATAGATTAAATATATACACAAAGGATCTGCCAGTAGTAGACCTTCCAGATGACTTGAATAATCTGACAATTACCCACTTGTCTGATTTACATATTGGCATGGTTACAGGAAGAGATAGAATAGAGCGAATAATCACTGAGGCTAATTCATTAAAAAGTAACATTATAGTAGTAACAGGTGATATCCTTGACCAGGATCTTCAATATATGCCTGATCTTCTTGAGACAATTGGAGAATTAAAGGCTCCCATGGGGGTATACCTCTGTCTAGGAAACCATGATAAAATCCAGGATCCCTATAGATGGATCAAGAAGGTTCGTGGCGCGGAGTTGGACCTTTTGCTAAATGAATCAGTCATAGTAGATACCGGCAGGACACCTTTGAAAATCATGGGCATAGATTTTACCCATAGGGATAATAATAATTTTACCTTTATACAGAAGGCTGAAAAGGACAATAATGCGGACAATGCTTTAAAAATACTGCTGGCACACCATCCCCATGCCTTTGATGCTGCTGCAGTCATGGGAATACCCATTACCCTTGCTGGTCATACCCATGGTGGTCAGCTGGTATTGAAAGATCTAAAGGGCAATGAATTATTCAATCCCGGCAATAGATTATTTCGTTACGTAAAGGGAATTTATCACAGTCCTCAGGGGCATACCCTATACGTTCATGCAGGGTCTGGTGATTGGTTTCCCTTGAGGATGGGAGTACCCTGTGAGATTATTCAATTAAGGTTGGTCCCAGCCCAAAGCAAGACATAGGGACGGTTCCATTGGCTTGTTTTATGGTAGGATGAAATTTTACCTGGAGGTACATCTATGACTATACCATTTCCTATTAAACCCATGGAACCAATAACTTTTGCAGAACCCTTTGATTCTCTGGAATATCTTTTCCAAGTAAAATGGGATGGTGTTCGCTGTCTTGCATATACCCTTGAAACTGGGACACGTCTTTTTAATAGAAAATTGAATGAAAGGACCAGGCAATATCCTGAAATAGTAGAATCTCTTGATAAACTTCCCAGGGGGATAATCCTGGACGGAGAAATTATTACCCTTGGTCAGGATATGAAGCCTAATTTCAGGCGCGTTTTAAAGAGGGATCTGGCTAAGAATAGCATGAAAATATCCCAGTTAATAGAAAGAATTCCTGTTTACTACATGGTTTTTGACATTGTATATTATGCTAATAAAAACATTGCTGATAGGCCTTTAACCCAGAGGCAGGAGATTCTTGAAAAAGTACTCTGCCAAAATCCCATTGTAAAAGCTGTGGATAGTGTCTTATATAAAGGGGTGTCACTTTTTAATGCAGTAAAGAATGAAAAGCTTGAGGGCATAATAGCTAAAAGGTTGGATGGTCCATATATTTTTGGTGAAAAGACCAGTTACTGGCGAAAGATCAAGGTATGGCAGGAGCTGATTGCTGTAATTGGAGGATATTCAACAAAAATGGGAGAAATACGTTCCCTGTTGGTAGGTTTATTTAATCAAAGTGACAATTTGTTGTACTACATAGGAAATGCAAGCTCTGGAGTAAGTCACAATCAGTGGTTAGTTTTACAGCAACATTTTGAAAGGTGTACAGATAAACCTGTCAAAACACCTTTTGTAAATCCGCCTAGAAAACCAAGGGGTGAGGAGTACCATTGGGTAAAACCCGAGCTCTGTTTAAAGCTGGAGTATACTGAATGGACTGAAGACTTTCGCCTGCGCAATCCCAAGGTAATAGATTTTGCTAACCAGGGGGACGGTTCTTCTGGCTGGTTTTTTAAAAATAAATAGGTGGGTAGAATTTTTAATATAACAATAGAGCTATAGTCTGCTATGCATAATATAAATACAGTTATTGAACTGGTTAAAAAATGCTTCATCCCTTATAGAGGAAGTGCTGTTCTTGAATGTATTAAATATTGAAGGTAAAGTAATAAAACTGACAAATTTAGATAAAGTATTCTGGCCTGATGATTTAAACATAACTAAAGGTGACATGATAAATTACTATATTAATGTTGCTCAATACCTGCTGCCCCATATCAAGAATAGGCCATTTTCAATGAAACCTTATCCAGATGGCATTAATGGAAAAAGCTTTTATCAAAAACAATGTCCCCAGGAGTCCCCTCATTGGCTTGCAACTACTCCCATATATTCCTCTAAAAAGGGGTATGTTGATTGGTGCTTAATAAATGATCTTCCAAGTTTGATATGGATAGCCAATAGGGCATGTATTGAGATGCATACGTGGTTTTCTCGTGTGCCAAATCTGGACAAGCCTGACATTGCAGTATTGGATATAGACCCATCTGGAAATACAGGGTTTAAAGAGGCTCAAGCTATAGCCAGGCTGTTTAAAGTTCTAATTGATGAATTCAAACTGACTGCCGTACCTAAAACCTCTGGAGCAACAGGTATTCATATCTATCTTCCCATCGAACCCCTATATAGTTTCAGTCAGGTTCGAGATTTTCTATTAAAGCTTTGTCAGTATGTTGAAAAAGCCAATCCAGGACTTGCCACAACAGAACGCAATGTGAAAAAAAGGGGCAATAAGGTCTACCTGGACGCAGTTCAAAATGCAAGTGGCAAGACAATTCCAGCAGTATATAGCTTAAGGCCAACACCTGAGGCCACAGTTTCAACACCTTTATTATGGGAAGAATTAGCCGATGAAAGTCTTGTCCCAAACAGATTTACAATAACCAATACACTATCCAGGATCAAGGATATGGGAGAGCTTTTTCAAGAGGTGTTGACCAAGAGACAAATGCTTCCCAAAATTTGATATTTGTAAAATATAATACTAGTAAATATTTAGTTTTTTTAGATGGTTTTTCTTTTCTTCCTGGGCATGGGTGACTTTTTTCCTTCCTTTTCCTCTTTTTTTGTAGCCTCTACACTGGCACGGAGTTTTTCCATCAGGTCTAAAACCTGGGGCCTTGGCTCTGGGGCTGCAGCCTCCTTGATTTCCTCACCATCAACTTTACTTCTAATCATCTTTAAAAGCTCTTCCCTGTAATCATCAGTATATTTTTGAGGATTGAACTCTGCTGTAAGGTTTTCCACAAGCTTTACTGCCATTTCACTTTCCTCATTACGGATTTGGATTTTGGCCTCGAGTTTATCAATGCCCAGTTCGTGTACATTTCTAACCTCATGGGGGAAAAACATTGTTTCTACAGCCAGGGCATTACCAATAATTCTAACTAATGCAAGATGCTCTTTTTGTCTAATGGTTACCTTGGCCATGGCAACCCTGCCGGTTTCGCGCATTGCATTACGCAAAATGAGATATGGTTTTTCCCCTCCGTCACCTGGACGCAGGTAATAGGTCTTGTCATAATATACTGGGTCAACATCTTCAAGCTTGATAAAATCTACTATTTCTATTGTTTTTGTGCTGGCAACTGGTACTGTTTCCAGGTCTTCATCTGAGATAATAACAAATTTGTTATCTTCATACTCATAGCCCCTTACTGTATCCTCATATTCTACTTCCCGGTTACAATGGGGGCAAAACCTTTTTTGCATTAAAGGTGTATGGCATTCTCTATGAAGGATGCGAAACCTGACATTTTCCCTTGCTGTTGCCACACTCATTCTTACCGGTACATTCAATAAACCAAAGCTTATGGAACCCTTCCAAACAGTCTGCATAATTATTCAACTCCCTTTTCAAATTATAACTCATTAGTATATTTTCCCCACTTAAAACTTAAATAACAAAAAATCAAAATCCTGGTGTTTTTGGATTCTACCCAACATTTGTTCCACAACTTGTATAAAGGTAATTATCTTGAGTTCTAGACCATATTTAGCTAATTATTGGTAGGAGGATTCCTTGACATTAGCAAGAAATATATACAGCATACATAATTTAAAGCAAGTAAAAGCGGGCTAAAACAAATTGGAGGAATTGGTATGAAAAAGATTGGTATTATTCGGTGCATGCAGACAGAGGATATTTGTCCAGGAACAACAGATTTCAAAGCTGTTAAGGAAGGCAATTTAGCCTTTGAGGAAACTGGTCCGGGAGAGGTTGTAGGCTTTGTGTCCTGTGGAGGCTGTCCTGGCAAGAAGGTGATAAAGAGGGCGGAAAAACTTGTTGAAAAGGGAGCAGAAATCATAGCCTTCGCTTCTTGTATGAAAAAGGGTAATCCCCTGGGCTTTCCCTGTCCACATTTTGCCCAGATAAAAGAAGCAGCAGAAAAGAATCTAAAGGACAAGGTAATTTTCATAGACTGGACCCACTAGAACATCATTTATTCCACGTATTAAGAGGTGTGATAGTCGAAAAAATCATTTTGATAATCGGAGGAAGCCATGAGAAGAATTACAGCACTTGTTACTGCTTTAATAGTTATGATGCTTTTTAGCTTTGGCAGCCCTGCCCAGGTACCAGAGTTTAAACTTGGAAACGAAGTCCTATTAGAAAAGCACCTGGACCTGGTAAAGGGTAAAAGAATAGGGCTCATCACTAACCAAAGTGGAGTGAACAGTAAGGGTGTCAGCCTAATTGATATTTTTTCCAAACACCCTGATATAAATCTAGTGGCATTATACAGCCCTGAACATGGAATAGATGGCCTTGCAAAGGCTGGAGAGTGGGTAGAATCTCAAATTCATCCTACTTTGAAGATTCCAGTATACAGTTTGTATGGAAAAACTAGAATGCCTAGTGAAAGCATGCTTAAGAATGTAGATCTTCTGGTGTTTGATATGCAGGATGTAGGATCAAGAACTTACACCTACATGTCTACCTTGAATTACTGCATGATAGCTGCCAAGAATTATGGTAAACCTATTTTAGTATTAGACAGGCCAAACCCAGTAGGCGGGGTAATAGTTGATGGTCCCATGATGGAGGACCCTTACATCTCCTTTGTAGGAGTGGATAATCTGCCAATGGCCCATGGTATGACTGCAGGAGAACTGGCTCTTTTTTTCAATCGTAAAATTAATGCTGATCTTTTAATTGTTACCATGGAAGGCTGGACACGCAACATGCTCTGGCAGGATACTGGTCTTAGTTGGGTGCAGACATCCCCAAATATTCCAGACCTTGAATCTCTATTTGGATATATGGCCACTGGAATTGGCGAAGGTACAGGTGTTTATCAGGCTGACAAATTTAAATGGATTGGCGGCAAGGGGATAAATGCTAGCCAGTATGCTGCATTATTAAATAGTGCAGGTCTTCCAGGGGTTACCTTTATTCCTGAAACCAGGGGTGAGGCTGGTGGTGTCAGGTTAAAAATTACTGACTATTATACCTTTAACCCTGCTAAAACAGGAATTTATGCCCTGGGGTATGCTTTTACATTAGGGAATTTCAATGTTCCCAAAAGCACGCCAAATAACATTGTAATGTTTGATAAAATAATGGGTACCAATAAGATTGGGCAATATCTAGAACAGAAGCTATCTCCCAAGGAGATAGAAAAGAGCTATCAGCCTGAGTTGGACATCTTTAAGGCAGAGAGGAAAAGGTATCTAATTTATAACCATCAACCCAAGAGGGGATTCCTTCTAAATACAAGAGATATTACGGTAACGGTTAAGGGAGTTCCGGTGATATTTGACACGTCTCCTCGTGTTGATAGCAACAACCGTCTTATGGTGCCTGTGAGGGCAATAACAGAGGCCATGGGGGCCAATGTCCATTGGAATCCTGTAACTAGAGATATTACAATAATAAAAAATAGTGATGTTGTTAAGCTGACTATTAATAGTAATAAAGTTTATGTTAACGGAGAAGAGAAGTCAATGGATACCAAACCGGTTATCAAGAATCAACGCACCCTGGTGCCTGTTCGCTATGTAGGCGAACATTTTGGAGCATTTGTTCACTGGGATCCCATACAAAAGAAGGTTTCCATTGACTAAAAAGCTATATCATACCCTTAAAGACATTCCTTACAAAACTTGATGACAAGGGCAAGGTTGAATCCCAATACCCATTTTAAGAACATATTAGTCCCACTTAACGGTCTAAAGTCCTATAATTATATATTCCGTATATTCTATATATTCTATAGATTAAAGGACCAATATAAAATGGTCCTTTAATCATTTCGCTGCATTTGCTTTGCTAAAAAATTTGCTGCAGTATAGGCAAGGTTTTTTTCTGTTTCGCCAAGGACTTGCCCATCCTTCTTTGGTGCAAGGATAACGCTTCCTATTACCTCATTAGTTAGAATGGGAGAAACAATTAAAGTAGAAAACTCTCTGCCGTTTTCTGTAATTGTACCGCTGGTTATCTGACTTTTACCATTTGTAAGCGCATCTCCTATGGAACCTAACTTTTGGCCCATAAACTCTTTCTTAGGTCCACCGGCAACTGCAATTATACTTATGTCGTCGCTAACTGCGGCAATTACTGACAAGGTGTCTGCTAGTACATCACAGTATTCTTGGGCATAAATGCTCAGGTCATTGATAGGCGCATATTTCTTAAGTATTACCTCGCCATTTCTGTCTGTGAAGATTTCTAGAGGCTCACCTTCTCTGATTTTCAAAGTTCTTCTAATTTCCTTTGGAATAACTACCCTTCCTAAATCATCAATTCTTCTAACTATTCCTGTTGCTTTCATATATAGTCATCTCCTTTTGTAAATAGTTTTACCTTTTTTTTAGCATCTATGTAAAAGTTATTAAATTATCATTAATGAATCCCATGATTCATTAATGATAATTTAATAATAATTTAAAATTAATAAATAGTTGACACTAGGAATTGTATAGAGTAAACTACTACAAGTAAATTCTTAAAAGCAGGGGTGATTTCACATGCCAATTAAAATTCCAGATGATTTACCAGCAAAGGAAGTATTGACTAAAGAAAACATATTTGTGATGTGTGAAAAGCGAGCATATCATCAGGATATTCGTCCTTTGAAAATAGCAATTTTAAACCTGATGCCAAATAAAATTGTTACAGAAACACAACTTTTGCGATTGCTAGGTAACACACCCCTTCAAGTAGATATTGTGTTGCTCCATCCAAAGACTCACAAGTCCAAAAATACTCCTGGGGAACATTTATTTAAATTTTATAACACCTTTGATGAAATCTGTCATGAAAAGTTTGATGGTTTAATCATAACAGGTGCACCTGTAGAGCAACTTGAATTTGAAGAGGTTACCTATTGGGATGAACTAAAGGATATTATGGATTGGTCCAAAAAAAATGTTTTTTCAACTTTCCATATATGCTGGGGGGCGCAAGCCGGATTATACCACCACTATGGTATCCCCAAATATCCCCTTGATGCTAAAATGTTTGGTGTATTCCCTCATAGAATTTGCAAAAAACATGTTAGATTATTATGGGGCTTTGATGACGAGTTTTATGTACCTCAATCAAGATACACAGAGGTTAGAAGAGAAGATATAGAAAAGGTAACAGGGCTTGATATACTTGCTGAATCAAACCAATCTGGTATATATATAGTGGCAAATAAGGACGGAAGGCAAATATTTGTTACTGGACATTCTGAATATGATGCTGTTACCCTGAAAAATGAATATGATAGAGATGTAGATAAAGGTCTTGATATACACATCCCCAAAAACTATTTTCCCAATGATGATCCTGACGCCTTTCCCCAGGTTAAATGGAGAAGTCATGCTCATCTGCTTTTTGCCAACTGGTTAAACTATTACGTATATCAGGAAACACCTTATGTATTAGAAGAAATCGGTAAAACAAAATAAGATGGAAAATTGACACTCCATAAAGAACCCACCAGTATACAGTAAAAGCACCCGTTTTTAAAAGGGTGCTTTTAGGTCTTATGTATTCTTGATTACCATTTGTAGCGACCACACATAACAATCACTCCAAATTATGTCATAGTGCTCACCTAACATATATGAACCATTCCAAAGAATTCTGGGAGCTAGTAGGCACATATATACCAGATTATGAGCTCCAAAAGCAGTGGCTTAAACAAAATGGAAAATTTCTAACCATTGAATAGGGTGATTAGGGATAAATAGAATGCTTAGGAAGTCCCCCTTCTTATTACTGTAGTGGTTGGCAAGTATCTATCAGTTGATACTATCTCACTATGGATTAACTGGCCAGCTTCATATGTTTCCTTAATTAACCTTGATGTATATCCTGGCTGTCCTCTAATAACTATTAATTCCTTGCCAGCCTGAAGGGAAGCATCATATATATAATGCCTGTCTGGTGGAATTGTGGAAAGCTTTTCAGATTTTAAAACTATAGTTTTATTACCTTTAGAACCGTGCAGCTCAATTACAAGTTTGTTCTTTTCAATTGACCCATGTATATAGATATAACAATCTGTAGTGTTTTT